>JBOFTL010000922.1:0-3682 GCA_051652045.1 Microcoleus sp.
AAAATAGTAAAATAAATATCAAAATAAGACTTGCGCCTGAAGTCACAAGTTGGAAAAAAAATGATGCGATCGCACTAGCAACCGTCAATTTCTCCCACTCAAGGCGCAAGTCTTATCAAAAATTTCCCGTTCTAAAAAAACTAGGTTTTATTGATTCTTGGAATCAGAACTTTCAGCGATTAAATCGTCTTTATCAATTTTCGGAACAAAGTTGGGGCGTTCTTTGGCTTCCCAACCTGGAGGACGCTTGGAGTTGTACCAGGCGATCGAGCCGATCGTTACTGCAGCAATGAAACCAACAACTAGAACTAATATGGGAACGCTCAAGCTGATTTCTGTCATTAGATTAAATCCTTTTTTACTTTACTGCATAATTATTATACACGCGATCGGGAAGTTACGGGATATATCTCAAGACTGAAACAGTGAGTAATACCAACGGCATAGGAAATCATCATTAAATTTGATTTAATGTCTCGTTCTTCTGGGACTTTAAAGTTATAATTTCCTCACCTTTAGGCTGGGGAGTATCCGTTGTTTAATCTTGCAATTTTGTCAAAATTAGATCGACTGTTTCTGCAACAGTTAAATCGCTGGAATCCAGCCAATAACCGAGTTGCGGAGTTTCACTGCGCAAAATGCGATCGAACTCATAAACCATCGCTTCATTAGCATATCCAGTCTTCGATCGTGCTGCCTCTCGTGCCGCTACTACCTCGGCTTTTGGACATAAAACGATCGCCGATAATGGTACATCGTGGAAAGTAGCAATTACCTCGGAAAGTGCGACACCAATGATAATATCCTGATAAACAACTGTGAAGCCAGCTTGGAGATATTGTCGTGCAGCCGACGCTGCGAGTTGATATCGCAATCGAAGTTGCCTTGCGGCTTCTGCTGACAAATTTAATGTCATTTGTGCCTGTCCGTTGACGATCGCGCGACGAAAGATATCTCCTCGAAGGTGGACGCTTTTTGGCAACCTTTCGGCAAGTGCTTGTGCGACACTAGATTTTCCTGCGGCCATATTTCCGGTAATCAAAATAATTTGCGGCGGATGCTTGGCAGATTGTCGATCGAGGTTCATGATGCGTGTAGAATTAGCTTGCATTATTATTGAGTACCCTACTACAGTATAGAGTGTTTGGGTAAGTCCTAAAGAAGTTAAACGTACAAGAGCTAATTTTATGCCTTGGGGAACAATAATATTGTTGTTGGTTGGCAGTTTCGGCTGGGGTTGTTTGCCACTGACTGGATGGATGGTACGCGCGATCGCGGGTAAAGATTTGAGGGCTGCGGGTACGGGTAATGTCGGCGTGTCGGCGGCTTTCATTCACGGGGGTAAAATAGCAGGAATTGCTGCTGTTTTGGCGGAAATTATCAGGGGAATTTTGCCCGTGTTGGCGGCGCGAATTTGCCTCCCGGATGCACCCGAAATTGCGATCGCCCTATTGATTCCTCTGGTGGCTGGCAGGTACGCTATCGCGCGCGGTGGAGGCGTCACTAATGCTGTTTGGGGTGTTTTGGCGTTTTCGCCGCCCGTGGCGGTTGCATCGGGCATTTCAGGGCTGCTAGCGTGGTTTTTGGCAGGACGTTGGTGGGGTGCGGGGCGATCGAGGTTGTTTGCTTCTCGTTGCGGCTGTCTTTCTACTCCGTTTTGGGTGTGGGTATTTCGCCAATCTGTGACAGAGTTTTTAGCTGCTGCGGGATTGGCTGGTTTGTTGCTAGCAATTAATCTGATTCAGGGTGATGATATGGCTTTATCTAAATCGGACAAATCGGAAATGTTATTTTCTTTAGATGATTCGCTGGATGCTAAAGTTTGTGGCGACAAAGCGGCGCGATTGTCTCAACTCAAACGTGCGGGTTTTAATGTACTTCCTGGTTATGTGTTATCGCATAAATCTGGCAACGAGCATCAGAAAGAGCATCAAGATTTGTCAATTTCTGATGAGTTAATCCAAAATCTAAAATCTAAAATCCCAAATCGACTAATTGTGAGATCGTCCGCTGCAGGTGAAGATGGTAATATTAGTTCTGCTGCGGGACAGTATCAAAGTATCGGCCCTGTTTTTACTGCAACAGAATTAGCTGATGCAATCGATCGCTGCGATCGATCTTATTGGACTGCTGAAGCTGTTGCTTACCGCCGCCAGCGACAACTTCCCGACGCGCAAATGGCTGTTTTGATTCAGCCTTATCTTGACAGCGAAATTGCGGGTGTCGCATTCACTCGCAATCCTTTAGATGGCGCTTCTCAAGTAATTATTGAATCTGCGATCGGAGGCGCAGAAGCTGTTGTCGGCGGACAAGTTAATCCAGTACATTTGGAAATAGATTTCAGCCAGCCGGGAGTTTTAGAAAACGATTTAGTTCGAGGTAGCAACGATCCAATTACCAGCAAAGAAATTTTAGCAGAATTAGTGAAAGTTGCGCGGGCGATCGAGGACTTTTTTCACGGCATCCCGCAGGATATTGAGTGGAGTTGGGACGGTGAAAAACTGTGGATTTTGCAAAGCCGTCCGATTACTAATTTGCAGCCGATTTGGACGCGGACGATCGCGGCAGAAGTGATTCCCGGTGCAATTCATCCGCTAACTTGGTCGATTAACCGGCCGCTGACTTGCGGCGTTTGGGGAGAAATTTTTCAGGTTGTTTTGGGCGATCGAGCAAATAATTTAAACTTTAATGAAACGGCAACTTTGCTCGGTTCTCACGCTTATTTTAACGCGACTTTGTTAGGCGAAATTTTTCGGATGATGGGATTGCCCGAACAGGGTTTAGAGTTTTTGGTGCGGGGGCAAAAAATGGGCAAACCGCCTTTAGGTAAGGTTTTGCCTAATTTACCCGGTTTGTGGCGTTTGGTGCAGCGAGAAAGGGTGCTAAATACAAAATTTAAGGTCGATCGAACTGCAATTTTTCTGCCAGTTTTGCAAAGTTTAGAGAAGGAAGAAGGAAGAAGGAAGAAGGAAGAAGGAAGAGGGAAGAAGGAAGAAGGAAGAGGGGAGAAGGAAGAAAGGCAAGAAGGAATATTTATGTCCGATGTCCAACGTCTCATGTCAAATTACCAATTACCAATTACCGATTCCCAATTACCGATTACCAATTCCCAATTACCAATTACCGATTCCCAATTACCAATTACCGATTCCCAATTACCGATTACCGATTCCCAATTACCGATTACCAATTCCCAATTACCAATTACCGATTCCCAATTACCGATTCCCAATTACCAATTACCAATTACCGATGCCCAATTACCGATTGCCGATTATCAATATTTAGGGGAATTGTTAGATAGGGCGGAGCAAATTCAGGAATGGCTGAAACCGATTACTTACTACAATATATTAGGACCGATCGGGCTGGCAATTCGTAAAGCGATTTTTCGCGTTTCCGATGAATGGCTCGATAATAACAGTGTTCCTGAAATTGCTTCGGTGCGAGCTTTGCAACAAGTCGCTCAAAAATTGAGACAAGCTGCTGTTTCACAATTTCAAGGAACTGTTTCAGCGGCAGAATTAACCCGGGTATTTGCTGAAACTCCGGCTTTGCAATCGGAGTTTTTGCAGTGGCTTGACTGTTACGGATATTTGAGTGAAGTGGGAACGGATATTGCTGTTCCTACTTGGCGGGAACAACCGGAATTTTATCAAAAACTCTTGGTAAAGATGGCTTT
>JBOFTL010000923.1:0-7137 GCA_051652045.1 Microcoleus sp.
GAGGGGGAGAGGGGGAGAGGGGAAAAGTGCGAGACTGGGAAACTAGCACAGAAGGCTTACCAATTACCCATTACCCATTACCCATTACCCATTACCACTCTCAACTGCTTTTGCCTGCGATCGTCCAACCACTGCTGTAAGATGATGGCTGCTGCTTTTTTGTCGATCGCGCCTTTATTGCGCGATGGCGAAATCCCTTCTGCTTGCAGCAATTCTTCTGCTGCGACGGAAGTCAAACGCTCGTCTGCGTACTCTAGGGGGAGAGATAAAGCGGCTGCGACGCGCGAGGCATATTTTTGCACTTGTCGCGCTTGAGGACCTAAAGAGCCGTCCAAGGAGTAAGGCAAGCCTGCTACCAAAATTTCTACTTCCCGATCGTGTACGATTTCTTGCAGGTAAGCTACGTCTCGATCGAAGGACGACCTCTTCAACGTAGTAATACCTGTTGCAATTAAACCAGTGCGATCGCATCCGGCAATACCGACTCGTTTTAGGCCGATATCCAATCCCAGCGCCGAAATCCACAATTTACCGTCAGCCACGATCGACTCCTTAACAATTGACAGTTGATAACAGTTCGCAGTGAGGACTAAAGTCCTCAGATAGAAAGGACTGAAGTCCTGACTGCGAACCTCACTTATCGCGATCGAACCGAGGCGATCTCAATTAGCCTCACCTTTCCTGCCAACTATCAACTATCAACTCTCTTCTGGGATTTCTGGATTTTCAGCCCCCTCCGGCAAATTTACAGGCAAAACGCTGCCACTATCTGTTGCCATTGGTTCGGAATTCTGGAAATTTAAGGGATTTGCTTTACTTGCCAGATCGGCGATCGCATCGGGCAACAGCGGCTTAACCTCACTACTAGAAGCATTTGGGGTTGTTGGTTCTCCCGGCATCGGCCCGAGCCAGGACATCCGACCCGGTACCGGCTTGCGAGTTGGCTGGAAACTTTGCAACACTTCAGAGAGCTGGAGGCCGTCGAGAGAGACGAACTTAGACTCCCGCAATTTGTGCCATACCGATCGAGACATCAGCAAGCTGTGGGACTGGCGTTGCGCGCCAAACTGCTCTAAATAAGCTTCCCGTTCCGGCTGGTAGTCAGCCGAAACCAATTCCATGCTTTGAGGCGGGAAATCTTGAACCAAACGGGCCATTTGAGACAGCAATTCCGGGTACAGCCAAGTGTAGGCGGGGTGTACCGTCAACTGAGCGACATGGGGCTGTTGTCCGCTGCGGGATAGCTGTACCTGAAAATAACCGATCGCGGCTTTGCGCTGCGGTTCAAATACGTAACCGCTAACTACCTCTATTTTTCTCAACCACTGTCCGACACCTTCAATCAAAGCAGCGAAAAAGCTGGTTTTGAAATCTTGGATGTGGCGGTCGAATACTTGGCGTACCAGGGGCGGCATGGACGCGGTATCGAGTTGGTAGAGCAACTGAGCGTCTGCATTACTTACGGGCAGGAGGTTTGGCAGATCCGGAGTAGCACCAGCCATTTCTTGCAAGCGTTCCGGGGCGATCGACCAATAAGTCATTTGAGCCAAAGGCTGAAACCCGTTTTGGCGGTACAAAGCCAGGGCAGAGTTGTCGCCGACATCCACCTCCAGCAGCCAAGTCCGCGCCTCCAAAACTGCCTCAAAACAGTGTCGCAGCAGCATCGAACCGATGCCTTTGCTGCGGGCCGCCGGATCTACTGCTACACCATCGATCCGCCAAGTGCTGCGGGTGCGGTTGAAAGGAGAAATCTGAATCATTCCCTTCACCTTGCCCTCTTCTTCGGCAACGTGAGCTCGAAATAGGTACTGACACGGGTTGGGAAACAGGCTCAAAATCTTCAGCAGTCCGTACCAGCGGCGAACTTGTTGTAACTTGCGATCTGTACTGATATTGCAACTTGCGCCCTGGCGGTTTTCTGACTCGCAGCCTGTTTCCAGGCACAGTTGTTCGATCGCATCAATATCGCGGTACTGAAACGGGCGGATCGCTACCTGGTTTTGATTTTGGGAGGAGGATGAATTCATATCAAACAATTAGGAACTCAAAAATACAGTATGGAAAATAAAAATTTTGCGTCCGGCTCGATCGACCCTCCAACAACCCACCAAAATTTCATTCAAAACCGCGCTGCGTCCGGATCGCAGCGCGGCAATCTCAAAACTCCAAACTTTTATTTTTGCGGCAGAGGTCGAATTACAACTACCGGAGTTCGCTCGTCGGCATTGCCTGCGGGGTTGCTGCGCAAGGCTTGCTCTAAAAAAGTTACCGATAGATCGGAGGTTGCTGCTAATATTTTAACTGCTTTCAAGTCGTTAGCGTCCACGATCGCGGCCGAGAGCCCGGTTTCTCGCTGAATTTGCTCTACGACTTGCTGGGGATTGTCCGGGCCGAGGACGATAAATTGGTCGAAGGGAGGCAAAGTCCCGGTAACGTCATCGATCAGCCTTGCTTGTTCCCCGGCTAGTTGGTAAAAAACTCCGGGTTTGCCGAATATTTTCGCCACAGCCCCGATCGCAAATGCTGCAACTACGCGCCAAGGACCGACTACATCAACCAACGTCTGCATCCCGCAAGCTGTAGCCAAACTCGATGTGGGCAAGAAAAACAAGCAAACTCGCTTCGCAGCCCATCCAGGTTTAACTTCGCTGGGATGGCGGTAGCGGCCCTGCATCAAAGCTAAGGGTGTTTCTGCGAGGGCGACAATATCGCCTTTTTCGGCGCGCGGCAGCACGTAACGCTTGACAATCGCGATCGGATCGTCTATTTCCGTCAGGATGTGCGTGCGTACTGGCAAAACTTCTGCAACTCCGACATTGCGGGCTGTCGGTACGGTATCCGGGCTGGGAAATTGCAGGGGAACTACGACGTGGCGGACTTTGGGGATGCGCCCGCTGGGGCCGTAGGTGGTGTAATGCACTTGCACCCAAGCTGACTGCAATTTGGTTAAATCTTGCCCTTGAATATCTACAGATACTTTAATTTTCGTGGTTTTTTGGGCTTTAACAATATAACCGAACCAGTAATCGTCGGGTCTAGCCGTGGCGTCTTTGTGACAAGGAATTACTTTTGTTTGATAGGTAATGCCGTCCAAACTGCCGTCTGACAGCAGTTTCACCTCAGTCCGCACTTCTGGCAACATTACCTCGAACCGCTGTGTTAGGTTGCGGAATTCCATTTCTCCGATTAAAAGATAGCGGTTGGGTTCGTTGATGGCTAAATGCCATTCTCCGGCTGTAAGTTCTAGTTGATTGGCATTCCCTTTCCGGCGATAGTTCAACTCTAGGCCCAATCCGCCCAATGCTAGCAGTGCACCGACTGCTGCGACTCCTGTTGTTAAAGTCTCGATCACTGAAATCACCGCCAATAATATTTTGTGTTTACTTTAGTCGATTTCTGGCACTTCGATCGCCGCTCCGGCAGTAATTGTTAGGATTTTGGACAAACGTAAATTGACGCAAGCCAGTTGCGGGTGTCTGCTGACTGTTTCCCGGTAAGCTGATAAATTCGGCTGCTTTCGTTAACAATCGAGGTATGCTAAATCAATTAACAGTCATTAAAAACTGATAAACTCAGTTCCTACGAACTATTTCAGCGGGATAGAGCTCGCAATCCTAAAGGAATTATTGCTATAGATTTAGTAAGGTGGTCGCCATGATTAGAAACGAAAAGCAATATGAGTATACCCAAGAGTTAGCAAAAAGATGCGAACATACGCTAGCTAAATGCCTTTGTGCGAGTTGTTACGTTCGATCGATCGTACTGACTTTATCACCAATACAAATAAATTTTCCTGCTTCCGAATCTGGAACGCACGTATTGATTGCCAATCGGTAAAAGTGATTGAAGCGCGATCGATCCTCCTGCCGCCGTGTTAGGAAAGTTTTCTTAGCGAATTCTGACAAATCCCGCTTTTTCAATCATTTCCTGACCCTGTTCTGTTAGCAATAAATAGGCGTAAGATTCTCCAGCTTGCTGGTCAATTTGATTGTTCTTTTTGACAACTACAAATAACCTGCGAGTCAAGGGATATTCACCAGTCAAAAAAGCTTGTGTATTCGCTTCATTACGCCTAGATGGACACTCAGACAGTGGCACGAATGGCTGCTTATAAGGTGTAATAAATTGATTTGAGTTTCGACCGAGTGGCAATGTTTTAACCTTACACTGCGATACCAATATGGGAGCAGAGGCTTCAAACATTCCTGCTGGATCTTCGGCAACTTTACGAATAGCTTCGGTGGGTGTGGGTACTATTTCAAGATTCTCCCCCTCGTCACCTTGTACGGCGTAACGATTGATTCTCAGATTTGGACCGCCTAGTTGATTCCAGTTGGTAATTTTGCCTGCATAAATATCCTCTCTTTGCTGCATTGTGATGCCGGGAATATTTAAGCTTGGGTGAACTGCAATTGCCCTACCATCAATTGCTACTGGAATTTCTGCTAAAGTAAAACCTCGTTGTTTCGCTTGTTCGTATTCTTTATCTTCAATGGGACGAGAAGCATGAGCAAAAGACAATTGATTGTCTAATAACATACGAATACCAGAACCCGTACTAGGCCTAGCCTGATTGGGGTGAGTGTATCGCAGGCGAAATTGAGGCCAAACTGTTTGAATTGCTGGATCTAAATCGCGTCGAATTGTGGCCCAAGTCGTGCTACCGCCATAACTAAAGAGTCCGTTTGGGACGTTTTTGACTTGAGTAAAAGTTTTATCGTTAGATCGATCGGTTCGATCGGTTCGATCGGTTAAAATCTCCGTTTTGGAAGCTGAATTACTGGTAAACCACCACAAAACCAAACCGATTAATCCACTGGTAATTATGAAGGCAAGAACTAGAGAGGATGTTTGTTTTTTGGGAGTCATAACTGAATAATCTCGATCAAATTTCAAACAGCAGGGAAAGTGATTTGTAAATGAGTTGATACCATTTTTTTTAAAGATGCGATCGAGATAAATGACAGCTAAACCTTGGTAATTCTACCTTTGAGTTTTTGCATGAGTCTCTCATGACTTTAAAAAAATGGTATTAAGTCGATCTCACTTTCTACCGTATTTTTATTAAATCAGGTGGCTATTTGAGTTCTTGAGTGAGTTCTCATCGACTTCCCATCGACTTTTCATTAGATCCATATTTATACGATTTTTTTAAAGATCCGATAGAGATCGAGGACGACAAGATGTTGTAATTATTTCCTTTCCCTGTTTGCGAAAGTCAACCGTAACTTGAAAAAAATCGATGCTGCGGGGCGGGCGATCGCTTGCCTGCGGTAAAATATCTAGAGGTTGGCATCCACAACAAAAAGGGCAAGAGATAATTTTGCACCTAGAACAATCGCCCTCAAGTAACAATCCTGAGACTGGCGTATTAGAGGATATTGTATTGGCGTTTCATCCACCACATTTACGGCAATATACAGAATTTGCGATCGCTTAATAGTGCGGTACGATCGATCTGGTGCCATTCCCAATAAACCAAGCAAGAAACCGGGTTTTTGACGAAAAATATGCGCTTTGATGCAGAGTCTTTGCCAAAAACCCGGTTTCTGGGCTTGATGCCAGTTTTAAGGTACGATCGATTATTATAATTCTTGCTTTTACTATTATTTTGATTGCTTTGACATACTACAGCCAACATCCTAACGCTTTCTCCATTACTTACCTCAACGATTTGCGAGGTGCAATTCTCGCCTCTCCTTATTTTGCTACCAATAACCTCAATCGCGATTTTATCGGTACAAAAGGCTTTTCTGTAGTGTTTCAGCGATCGCAAATTGCCACAGTAGCACAAAAATTTCCCTTTTTTAAACCCTATCTAGACAAAGCACTACGGCCGGATTGCAATGCTTTTTACCTGAATCCTTTGCTGCTGAAATCCGGTTCCCGTGTCGATCCGCATATCGATCGATCTTTGCGATCGTACTGCAAAACAGTTGAACCTCCAGCAGCAGTTAGCGTTTTATACGTGCAAGTTCCGGCTGATTTGGAAGGGGGAGAATTAATTTTGCGCTGCTACAAAAAACAAGTGGGTATAATTCAGCCACAGGCGAATACTTTGCTGTATTTTCAAGGAGATTTAACTCATTCGGTAAATGCGGTGAAAACTGCGGGAAGTCGTTTGAGTTTAGTTTGCGAACAGTACAGTTTGGACGATCGAGAATTGGCAGATATTCCGGGATTTACGATCGAATCTAGGGCTGCAAAGGCAAAATATAGTTGATAGTTGATAGTTGATAGTTGATAGTTGATAGTTGATAGTTGATAGTGCGAGCGTCCCCGCTCGCGATCGATTGAGAGTTGAGAGTTGAGTGAATTTATCTGCGTTTATCTGTGTTTATCTGCCTCAATCAGCGGTTGCAAGTTGATAGTTGAACAAATTTATCTGCGTTTATCTGTGTCGATATGCCTCAATCAGCGGTTGCAAGTTGATAGTTGAACAAATTTATCTGCGTTTATCTGTGTCGATATGCCTTTATCTGCGGTTGCAAGTTGATATAGAGAACGCAAATCATTTGTGAACTTCTTACTCCCTCCCCTTGGTATGGGGAGGGCTGGGGTGGGGTAAAAAATTTACGATTCATTTACGATCGCTATAGTCGATCGAGTAGTATGAATCTATCAATCGTTCGATCTCAAAATCTAAAATCTAAAATCGAATAATCTTTCAATTTCAAAATCTAAAATCTAAAATCTAAAATCTTCAAGTTTTACGACTGGCAAGATTGATGCGATCGCTCAACTGACGCAGAGTTTGAGACAAATTCGGATCGGTGTTCCGCAATTGGGAAATTTTGTCGCAACTGTAAAGCACCGTCGTGTGATCCTTACCGCCAAATACTTCACCAATTTTCGGCAAACTCAAACCCGTATGCTGCCGCATTAAATACATTCCTATTTGACGGGCGAGGCTAATTTCGCGCCGCCGAGAATTGCCTTTCAAATCTTCTATAGAAACTTCAAATTCCTCTGCTATAATAGTAATTACTGCTTCCGGCGATGCCTCAACGGTTTCAGTTTGCTGGTTGAGAACCGGGGCAATATTCTCCACCGTCATCGGCAAACCAGTAATTGAAAGATATGCTACCGCACGAATTAAAGCTCCTTCTAATTCGCGGACGTTAGAAGCGTAGCTAG
>JBOFTL010000924.1:0-8968 GCA_051652045.1 Microcoleus sp.
TTTATTGAATAAAGAGTTTGTTCGGATCCTCATCCACCCGTCCCCTGCTAAAATCTACAATTATTAGATTGCTTACGGGTGGAATCACAGCCTCACGCGACTCTCATCCCACACTAACCGAGGCGGTATAGTGTGGGGAGTCCCGTCTGTTTAGCTAAACTCCAGTCACTAAGCATTTGGTTGCTGCTTGCAGAGAAGGCAAAAAAAACCCGCCATAGCGGGTGTAAAGGATAAAGACGTGACAGGAGGATAGCTTGCGGACAACTAGCCGACAGTCACCTGATCGGTTTGGACGCCAGTTGCGCCCTCTTCCGCAGAGGCGATCGCCACCAATTGGTCTAAAATTTCCTGGCTGGGAACTTGACCTTTAAGCACCACAGTACCGCTGAGTTGGGCCACCCAGACAGTATCGATATCGGCAACTGATGCATCGTTGTCAAAAGCTAAAGCAACTCGCTTCGCCAGGCCGCTTTCGTCAAAATTTCCGTCTGGGCCTACCTTCGCAGGAGCGATCGATTGCGACTGGGCCGCCTGCTGTACTACTTGCGCCATTGGTTCGGCCGGAGTTTCTGGCTTTTCTAGTCCGAACAGTCTTTTAAACCAACCCATGTTAGTTGATTCTCCTGAAAATACACTTTTTCCAGGATAGCTCTACAATTCCAAAAGACGGAATAAATGTTGCAAAACTAAGCGAAACTTTGAAAAATGTTTTTTAAATCGGCTGTAACAACCTCGAACTTCTAAGTATATCGCCCATGTTGATGTTGCTATTTTATGTCGGGGACGATCGGTACGCCTTGGATAGCAGGCGCGTAGTCGAAGTAGTTCCCACTGTTGTCTTGAAAAAGTTGCACGGCGCGCCGGAATATATTCCCGGTTTATTTAACTATCGGGGACACCTCGTACCAGTTATTGACTTGTGCCAAATGATACAGGGAACTCCCGCCCGCGCTTATTTAAGCACGCGCATTGTCCTGGTTAATTGCCAGTTACCCGATATTTCTCAAGAGGACGATCGCACTTTGCACAGTCCAATAATTTTGGGACTGATGGCTGAAAGGGTTACAGAAACTCTCGACAAACCTGAAACCGAATTTGTCAGTCCCGGAATTAATGTTGACACGACTCCTTATTTGGGAGGCATGATTGCGGACGATCGCGGTATGATTCAATTTGTCAGGGTAGAACATCTGCTGCCAGAATCGCAAACAACTTATCTGTTGCCACAGTAGTGCGATTTTAGATTTGAGATTTTAGATTTTAGATTGAGAGATTGGGAGATTGGGAAATTAACGATTGTCAACTATCAACTATCCACTCTTCCTTCTTCCCTCTTCCTTCTTTCCTTTTCCTTCTTCCTTCTTCCTTCTTCCTTCTTCCTTCTTCCCTCTTCCTTCTTCCTTCTTCCTTCCTCCCATGACACAAGCAGCAATTGAAGATTTACTCCGACAAAAAATTGGTTTGGATTCGCTCACAGTTGGTTCCAAGACAATAGCTAGATGCGTAAATCGGCGCATGGAAGAGTGCGGTTTAACCAACATCAATACGTATCTGTTAAAATTGCAGGAATCACCTCAAGAATTGGAAGAACTTATCGAAACAGTAGTTATTCCAGAAACTTGGTTCTTTCGCGATCGAGAACCTTTTGTTTTTTTGACCAATTACGCAGTGTCCGAATGGTTCCCCAAATATCCGAATCAAACTTTGCGCGTGCTCAGCCTTCCCTGTTCTACAGGCGAGGAACCCTATTCGATCGCGATCGCTCTTTTTGAAGTTGGTTTGAGTCCGACAAGCTTCTCGATCGATGCCGTTGATATTAGCAAAGTTGCTCTCAAAAAAGCTATCAGCGGTCTTTACGGCAGAAACTCTTTTCGGGATAAAAACTTAGACTTTCGCAACCGCTATTTTACCAATGCCGGAGACTACTATCAATTAAACGAGTTAGTGCGATCGCAAGTTAATTTTATTCAGGGCAACATTTTCGATCCCTATTTTTTAATCGACAAACATCCTTACGATGCGATTTTTTGCCGCAATGTCTTAATTTATTTTGACGATGCAGGTAGAGAGCAAACTATTCAGCTATTGAATAAGTTGTTAAAAAAACAGGGAATCTTATTTCTCGGTCACTCGGAAACCGGACAAAAACTGCCTCCCCAATTCATATCGGTGCGCCACCCCCTAGCTTTTGCTTACCGAAAAACCGACAGCAGTTTAAACAGCGCGGCAGTACCTGTTAAAAAAGATACAGCTAAAACTCATTCTTCAGCATTTGTTCGGAGTGCGAAACGAACTGACACCAGAGAGAATTTACCGAGTTACAAATCTTCAAATAGTTACAAAAAATCTTTTACAGTCAAGGAGCGATCGACCGACAGCACGGGTGCAAACCCGATTTTACCAAATCGCGCGGCAGAAGTGGCTGTTGGTAACAGCAAATCGGGAACTGGAGATTTAGAAACAGCGCAGCATTTGGCCGATCGGGGACAATTGCAGGAAGCAGCCAAACTGTGCGAAACTTACCTCAGTCAAAATCGCACCAATGCAGATGCTTACGTTTTGCTGGGTCAAGTGTATCAAGCAAAGGGCGATCGCAAACAAGCAGAGCAGTGCTTCCAAAAAGCAACTTACCTGAATCCCAATCACTATGAAGGACTAATTCACCTAGCTTTGCTTAAAGAAGAACGCGGAGATCTTGCAGGTGCTAACATCATCCGCCAGCGCATTCAACGCAGGGAAAGATAACTCTATCAGCAATCAATTAAAACGAGATCGTGAACAACTTTTTTCAGAATATGACTTTGCAAAAACGCACGTTGGCTGCGTTCGCGTTCATGGGAGCGATCGTACTTATTGTAGCTTTAGTGGGTGCGACCAGCAATTTTCGACTTTCCGAGCGCTTGGAATCACTGGCTAATGATGCTTATCCCAGTACGGTAGCTTTGTGGAAAATCAATGAGGGACAAACGCAAGTGCAATCCTCCGATCGAATGTTGCTCAATGAAGCGCTGAATTCCGATCGAAGACGCCGAGAAATCGCCAGAATCAACAGTGCTTGGAATCAAATCAATAGCGGATTTAACGAATACAATAAAATCCCCAAAAACGCCGAAGAAGAAAGGCTTTATCAAGACTTTAAACCCCAATGGGACAATTGGCAAAGCCTGCACAAACAGTTTGTCGAACTGAATCAAGAATACGAAAACAAAGGTATTGACAATCCCCGACAACTCCAAATTAATTTATTAGAACAGGGGAAAACTAAAGCGCCTGAATTAGCAAATATTAAAGCAGCAGTCGCAGTGCTTGACAGAATGAACGAGCTAGCTCTCAACGATAAAGTGACTGCTTTTGATGCAGCAACCGATCGACTTCTCGCTCTGCTTAATTATAACAGAAATCTAACAGAAGATGCTGTGAAAGCCGGAACTCAAGATATCAGCAACACGAGGCTTTGGGTAATTTTAGGAACGATTATCGGTCCTTTGACAGCATTAATATTAGGAACCTACTTCAGTAATTCGATCGCCAAACCTTTAGGAGCTAAAATATCGGGAGTTGTCGAAGTAGCGGAAAAAATGTCGGTGGGCGATTTGACTGGCGAAATTCGCGCCAGTGAGGATTTGGATGAAATTGGCAAATTGCAGTCGGCTTTTAGTGCAATGAAAAAAGGTTTAGCAGCCCTGATCCAGCAAGTGCAAAAATCGGGAGTGCAAATCACTGCTTCCGCTACCAAAATAGCCGCTTCCGGTAAAGAATTAGAAGCCACAGTCAACGAACAAGCCGCCTCTACCAACCAAGTTGTCTCTACAGCTAAAGAAATTGCAGCTACTGCTGGGAAACTGGTAAAAACAATGGAAGAAGTTTCTCATATGTCTGAAGTAACGGCCCGAGAAGCTAGCACCGGTCAAAAAGAATTGGGGCGCATGGAAAATACCATGAAGCAGCTAGCAAATGCTACGGGTTCGATCTCCAACAAGTTGGGTATAATTAGCGAAAAAGCTCACAACATCAATAGTATTGTCACCACGATTACCAAAGTAGCAGACCAAACTAATTTACTTTCTTTAAACGCGGCGATCGAAGCTGAAAAAGCTGGAGAATACGGTATGGGTTTTGCCGTCGTCGCCAGAGAAATTCGCCGCCTCGCCGATCAAACAGCCGTCGCCACTTTAGATATTGAGAACATGGTAAAAGAAATGCAATCAGCCGTTTCTACGGGAGTGATGGAAATGGATAAATTCTCCAAAGAAGTCAGTCGGGGTATGGATGATATTCGGAATATCAGCGTCCAGTTAACGGAAATCGTCGAGCAAGTACAATCGCTGACTCCCCGTTTTGAGTCGGTAAATCGAGGAATGGAAAATCAATCAGAAGGTGCACAACAAATTAGTGAAACTATGTCGCAGTTGGCAGAAGGTTCGCTGCAAACAGCCGATGCTTTGCGCGAAATCAATACTTCGATATCCCAATTAAATGAAGCAGCCCAAGGCCTGCGCAGCGAAATCTCTCGATTCAAAATCAGTAGTTAATTATTCAGTTAATCGTAGTGTCTGCAAGAAAGGTGAATCAAGTGCCGAAAAATTTGAAAATTCAAAATATGACAATCAAACAAATTTTATGGTGGGGATTTAGCACGATTTTGGGATTAGTTGTTATAGCAAATTTCGTTACCCAGTACACTAAATATAATTTAATTAATTCTTTAGATAAGGTTGCTGTTACTCACGATATATTGGAAGAATTAGCACAGTTAGATATACTTTTACTCGAAGCGGAGACGGGTCAGCGCGGTTATCTGTATACAGGAAAAGAGGCTTTTTTAGAACCTTACAGCGAAGCCAACGCCCAGATTAACGTGCAACTAGCAGAATTGAGACAAAAAATTAAAGATGCCAAACAACAGCAGCGACTGAGCGAATTGCAAACATTAATTAGAGAACGCACAGACTATTTAGAAACAACTATTAAACTGCAAAAATCCGGCCGATCGCGTGAAGTGAAAAATACAGTCATTGCTGGAACCGGACTGAAAATTATGTTGCGGGTGAAGGCGAAAATTACAGAAATTAAAGAAACCGAAAATCAAGTCTTGGAAAATAGGAATATGCTAGCCATGCGGGCTGAGAAATTCTCAACTTACTTTGCCTGGGTTAGCATTGCGATCGTTTTGGGAGTTGGCAGCTTAATTTTTTTAGTAATTGTCCGGAAGATATCTCAATCTTTAGGAATAGCCGTAGCAGTAGCTGAAGATGTATCGGTCGGCAATTTAACTGCGGAAATTGACATCTCTTCTCACGACGAAATCGGCAAATTACTCGCAGCTTTTCAAACGATGATTCACAGCATGAATGGTTTAATTAAACAAGTACAATATTCGGGAGCTCAAGTTTCCGATTCCTCCCATGAAATTGCCACCTCGGGAAACTATTTAGCCAAAACAGTGACGCAGCAAGTAGCATCGATTAGAGAGGCAGAAGCCACTAGCAAAGAGATTTCTACCACTGCTAAGCAACTGACTCAAATCCTTCAGGGCATTACTTCAACCTTCCAAACTACAACAATGGCCGCAGAGGGGGGGCAGCGCAATTTAAGTCAGATGGAAAACACCATGCGCAACTTAGCAAATGCCACGATTTCCATATCAGGAAGACTCGGAGAAATCAGTCACAGAGCTAACAATATTAACAAAATTATTACGACAATTACTAAAGTAGCAGATCAAACTAACTTACTGTCTCTCAACGCGGCGATCGAAGCTGAAAAAGCCGGAAAATACGGTAGGGGTTTTGCTGTAGTTGCTAGGGAAATTCGCCGCCTAGCCGATCAAACAGCCGTCGCTAATTTAGATATTGAAAAAATGGTCAAAGAAATGCAAGCCGCAGTTTTAACGGGAGTGACAGAAATGGATAACTTTACCGAAGAAGTCAACCGCACCGTTGAAGATGTAGAAAGTGTAAGCTGGCAACTGACAGAAATTATCGAGCAGGTGCAAGCCATCGCGCCCCGCTTTGCATCGCTCGATCGGGGTATGGACGGACAATGTTCAAGGGCTAAGCAAATTAGCGATGTCATGGTAAATTTGATTGAAAATTCGTTGCAAACAGCGGGTGCTTTGCGCGAAATTAATGGTGCAATCTCTCAATTAAATGATACGGCCCAAGACTTGCGTCAAGAAATTTCTCAGTTTCAAGTAGGTAGGGAATAAAAGGAGACAAATATGTTGAATCAATTGACACTCAGAAAACAACTAAATGCTGCATTTATATTCATGGCTGTTATTGTTTTAGTGGTAGCTTTAGTAGGCTGGACGGGAAGCAATTCACTGTCCAAGCGCATCAGCCAAATCGGCGATCGCGTCTATCCTGCTACGGTTGCGATCTGGAAAATTAACGAAGGACAAACACAGGTACAAGCAGCAGAGCGATCGCTGCTCAATCCGGCAGCAAGTTTTGAATTCCGACAAAGAGATTTAACTAGAATTGAGTCTGCATGGAAGCAAATAAATGAAGGATTTAGCGAGTACGAAAAACTTGCCCGCAGCCCAGAGGAAGAAAAAATCTATAAAGAATTTCAGCCTCTGTGGCAAGCCTGGGTGGAAACTCATCAAGAATTCCTGCAGCTAAATCAAGAATTTCAGGCCTTCCGCCTCGAAAATCCCAGACAAATTCAGATCGATTTGCTGAGTCAAGGAAGAAGCAATACCTCAGAATTTGCAACTGCGAAAGCTGCTGTTGCTGCAAGTGTCAAAATGGCAGAGCAAACATATACGAAAAAAGCACCAGCATTTCAAGCGGCGACTAATGCCATGCTCAATCTTTTAAACTTTAATGCCAGTGCGGCAGATTCCACAAGAAAAGAAGCTGCTAAAGATGTCGGTCAAACTACTTTCTGGGTGTTTGCGGGTATGGCGATCGGACCGATATCAGCGATAGCTTTTGGTTTGTTACTCAGCAATACTATCGCCCGAGTCTTAGAAAATCAAGTCAATCAATCCGGGGTAAAAATTAGTAGTTCCACCAGCCAAATTGCGGCATCGGGTAGGGAATTAGAAGCGACAATCAACCAACAAGTAGCTTCGACGAATGAAGTAGTAACTACATCGAAAGAAATTGCGGCTACTGCGATGCAACTGGTGAGGACAATGGATGAAGTTTCATCAATGTCTCAAGAGGCTGCTCAATCTGCAAGCGGCGGCAAAAAAGAGATCGGCCGCATGGAATCTACGATGAATAAATTAGCAGATTCGACGAGCGCTATCTCAGGAAAGTTGGGGGTAATTAGCGAAAAAGCTAACAATATCAATAGCATTATTACAACCATTACAAAAGTAGCAGACCAAACTAATTTGCTGTCGCTAAATGCAGCTATAGAAGCGGAAAAAGCTGGAGAGTACGGCTTGGGATTTGCAGTAGTGGCTAGAGAAATTCGCAGGCTTGCCGATCAAACTGCCGTAGCGACTTTGGATATTGAAAATATGGTTAAAGAAATGCAATCTGCGGTGGGAGTTGGTGTAATGGAAATGGATAAGTTTACTAATGAGGTGCGTCGCGGGGTGGAAGACGTGCAAAGTATTAGTTTGCAGTTAGAGTCGATCGTCCGCCGGGTAGAAGCTTTAACTCCGCGTTTTGAGGAGGTAAATGAAGGGATGGAAGCCCAATCTCAGGGTGCCCAGCAAATTAGCGAAGCAATGGTGCAGTTGAGCGAAGCTTCTTCGCAAACAGCTATGGCCCTGCGGGATATCAACGGCGCGATCGGACAAGTTAATGATGCTACTCTCGGTTTGCGTCAAGAAATTCTAGCATTTGTTAAGTGAGAGTTGAGAGTTAGCAGTTGAGAGTTGAGAGTTGAGAGTTGAGAGTTGAGAGTTGTAGTGCGAGCGTCCCCGCTCGCGATCGATTGAGAGTTGAGAGTTGAGAGTTGAGAGTTGACAATTACCAATTACCCATTACCAATTACCAATTACCCATTACCCATTACCCATTACCCATTACCAATCTAAAATCGCATGGCTGATGATTGTTGGAATTTAATTGGAGTTGCGGGCGATCGAACTTGTCCCCAACTCAAAACATTTATTCACTGTCGCAATTGCCCGGTATATTCTGACGCGGGACGCAGTTTGCTCGAACAAGAATTGCCAGCAGGATATCTCGATGAATGGACGGATTTGCTGCGATCGAACCAAGGAGAAAATAATACCGTTACCGCTGCAGATACTTTATCGGTAGGCATTTTTAGGCTCAGCAGCGAATGGCTGGCTTTACCGGCTCAATTATTTAAAGAAGTGACGCAGATATCTGTTACCCACACTTTGCCCCATCGCAGTAATAATATATTTATCGGTTTGGTAAACATTCGCGGCGAAATCCAGTTGTGCATTTCCCTAAAAGCACTTTTAGGATTGGAAACAGCAGATGCTGGCCGGCAAAATATCAGTCCCGTAGTTTACGAAAGGATGGTTGTTGTGGAAAGAGAAGGCAGCCAATGGGTGTTTGGTGTTGATGAAATTTACGGCATTCACCGGATTCTCCCCGATCGAATAGGTAATGTTCCGGCTACTGTTTCTAAGGTTCCAGAAACTTATACTAAAGGGATTATCAATTGGCAGGGGCAAAGTGTTTGTTATTTGGATGACGATTTGCTGTTTTATACTTTAAATAAAAAAGTTTTATAACAATTGACAGTTGACAATTGACAATTGACAATCGATCGCGAGCTCCCGACGCTCGCACTACAATTATCAATTATCAATCGATCGCGAGCTCCCGACGCTCGCACTACAATTATCAACTATCAATCGATCGCGAGCTCCCGACGCTCGCACTACAACTATCAACTATCAACTAATTGAGGATAGAAATTATGAGCGATCGAGATATGAGCAATTTCTCCATGATGCAGTTATTTCGCATGGAGGCAGATACTCAAGTAGCTGTATTAAATGAAAACATTTTATTATTAGAAA
>JBOFTL010000925.1:0-25186 GCA_051652045.1 Microcoleus sp.
TAATTATAGACTAAGTATGTCTGGCGGTAGATTGCTTTCTACTCTTGAGTCTGATAGTTTAAAGTATTTTTCAGGCAAGAGTTATCGATCGCGAGTAAATTTAAATTAGTTTGGGCTCTAGTGCTGAGTTTTCCATATGTCATGCCTATGTCTCAACTCGATCGCACGGTTTTAATTATTGATGACTCTTCGGTGGAGCGAGAAACGTACCGACGGTATTTGCTTCAGGAAACAGACTTTGCTTACACTCTTTGGGAGGCAGAGTCGGCGGCCTCGGCCCTGCGGTTGTGCGATCGCCAACTCCCTGATGGCATCATATTAGATTATTTGCTGCCGGATATGAATGGCTTAGAATTTCTGGTAGAGTTGCAACACCGTTTTAGTCGGTGCCCTTCGGTAGTGATGCTGACGGATTATGAGGATGCTACCGTTGCAGTCAGGGCAATTAAAACAGGGGCTGAGGATTATTTGGCAAAGCAAAATCTCACTCCAGCAGAGTTAAGGCTAGCTGTGAAAAGCGCGATCGCTAATGTCGAATTGCGACAAAAGATTCAGCAGTATGAGAAACAATTTCGCACTTCTGTCGAGAATATGCTCGACTGTTTCGGCATCTTTTCGGCAATTAGAGATGAGACAGGGCAAATTATTGATTTTCGCTTCGACTATCTGAATGCAGCCGCACTAGAAAGCAACTGCATGACTGTAACAGATCTTGGCAAACGCTTGTGTGAAGTGTTTCCGGCCCACCATCGCAGCGGGTTGTTTGCCGAATACTGTCAGGTGGTGGAGACGGGACAACCGTTAATTAAAGAATCGCTAGATTATTCAGATACTTTTGGCGATCGATTCTTAACTAGAGCTTACGATATTCGAGCCAGCAAACTCAATGATGGTTTTGTCGCATCCTGGCGCAATATTACCGATCGCAAACGCTCTGAAGTCGAATTACAAACTTATCAAACCCAATTACAGCTAGCCATGCAATCGGCTAAAATGGGTTTTTGGGATTTAAATCTGATTACTAAAAACGCGGTGTGGTCGCCGGAAGCCAAACAGCTTTTAGGCTGGCCGATCGACTGGCAGCAATGCGATTATACAACCTTACAAAGGCGAATCCATCCTGACGATCGCGAATTATTCGAGCTGACTATTAGTGAGTCGATCGAATCGGGCAATCATCAAATTGAGTTTCGCGTTGTTTGGGATGATGGCAGCATTCATTGGCTGGCAAATAAAGGGCAGATTTTTTATGACGAAACGCATCGAGCCTTGCACTTGGTGGGAATGTCAACCGATATTAGCGATTGCAAGCAAGCCGAAGAAATCATCTTGCAGAACGAACAGCGCTTGCAGTTAGCTGTAAAAACTGCCAAGTTGGGTTATTGGCAGTTGGATTTGACGACCTACGAATTGTACAGTTCCGATCGATGCAAAGCCAACTTCGGGCTGCCACCAACAGTAGATTTAACTTATCAACGGCTGTTTGAACTGATTCATCCCGACGATCGCGATCGCGTTCGAGAGTTAATCAGCAGCGCGATCGAAAATCATCGCGATTATGAAGCAGAGTATCGCAATATTTGGCCCGACGGCAGCATTCACTGGCTCGTCGCTCGCGGCAACTGCAGCTACGATCGCGATGGTACTCCGTTACGCATGAGCGGCGTAACCACCGATATTAGCGATCGCAAACAAATTGAGTGCGCCCTGCAACAGAGTGAAGAAGTCGCCCGCCAGCAACTCAACGAAATTGAAGCAATTTATGCCAACGCCCCGATCGGACTGTGCTTTATTGATACCGATTTGCGCTTTGTTCGCATCAACGAGCATCTAGCTGAAATCAACGGCTTACCAGCATCCGCACACATCGGCCGCACGCTGCACGAGATTTTGCCCGAGATGGCAGAGGATTTAGAACCTTTGTACCGACAGGTAATTGAATCCGGCAATCCGCTGCTGAATCTAGAAGTACGCGGCTCGAATCGCGCGCGGCCGGGGGTTGAGCGAGATTGGATTTTCAGCCTGCACCCGCTGGAAAATTCAGACGGCACCGTCTTGGGAGTTAATGCGATGGTGCAAGAAATCACCGATCGCAAACAAGCTGAAAGCAACCTGCGCGATAGCGAAGAGAGATTTCAACAACTAGCAAATTGCGTACCCCACCTGTTTTGGATTTTGGAACCAATGCAGCAGCGTTTGATCTACGCCAGTCCAGCTTATGAAAAAATTTGGGGCCGCCCGCTAGCTGAAGTTTATGCAGATTACCGTCAGTGGATGGATGCGATTCATTCCGACGATCGCGATCGCGTAGCAGCGCATTTTGCGCAAACGATGATGCGAGGTGACTATAACATTGAATACCGGATCGTTCGCCCGGATGGCTCGATTCGTTGGATCTGCGATCGCGGCTTTCCGATTCATGAAAGATCGGGCGAAGTGCATAGAGTCGCCGGTATTGCTGAAGATATCACGCAGCGCAAACAATGGGAACAAGAACGCGAACGACTTTTGGCCCAAGCCCAAGCCGCGCGGGAAGCAGCCGAAGCTGCCAACCGCAGCAAGGATGAGTTTATCGCGATGGTCGCCCACGAGTTGCGATCGCCGCTCAATTCGGTGATGGGTTGGGCGAAAATGCTGCAAAGCCGCAGCTTCGATCGTGCCACCACAACCAAAGCACTAGAAACGATCGTCCGCAACACTCAAGCGCAGGTACAACTGATTGACGACTTGCTCGACATTTCCCGGATGATTTGCGGCAAGCTCAATCTAACGCTGCAGCCAGTCAACCTCGCAAGTGCGATCGAGGCTGCTTTAGAGATGGTGCGTCCGATGGCCGCCGCCAAACAAATCCTGTTAGCAACGCAAATTCAACCGGTAGGGCAGATATCGGGAGACTTGAACCGCCTCCAGCAAATTGCGATCAACTTACTCACCAACGCCATTAAATTCACTCCGGTAGGGGGGCGCGTCGAGGTGCGATTAGAGGAGATCGATACCCAAGCTTGCCTGCAAGTCTGCGATACTGGCAAAGGCATCGCGCCAGATTTCTTGCCTTATATTTTTGAACGCTTCCAACAGGCACAAACCAGCGGGGGTGCAAAAGATGGGCTGGGCTTGGGGCTGGCGATCGTCAAACATTTGGTTGAATTGCACGGCGGTGCGATCGCCGCTGCCAGTCCGGGTGTAGGTCAAGGAAGCACTTTCACCGTGATGCTGCCGCTGCTAGAGGCGACAGGAGGCAGGCGCAAGGATGACGATCGATCCGATTTATCTTTGAATCCCTCATCGCTTCCCTTGGCAGGAATTCGCATTCTGGCGGTGGATGATGAACCCGATAGCCTGGAAATGCTGAGGTTTACCCTAGAAGTGTTTGGCGGTACGGTCGCATCCGCCACCACGGCTGCCGCAGTGCTGGAATTGCTGCCTCAATTTCAACCGGATATTCTGCTGTGCGATATTGCCATGCCGGACATGAATGGATACGATTTACTGTGCCAAATCCGACAACTGGAAATAGGGCAAATGCCTGCGATCGCGGTGACAGCTTATGCCAGTCTTGTCGATCGAGAAAAATCTTTGCAGGCTGGCTTCCAACATCATTTCAGCAAACCTGTGGAACCTGAATCATTAGTTGCTGAAATTGTCAAAATAAGTAGAAGGAATAGTTGAGAGTTGAGAGTTGAGAGTTGTAGTGCGAGCGTCGGGAACTCGCGAGCGATTGAGAGCTGTAGTGCGAGCGTCGGGAACTCGCGAGCGATTGAGAGTTGTAGTGCGAGCGTCCACGCTCGCGAGCGATTGAGAGTTGATAGTTAATAGTTAATAGTTGATAGTCGATCGATAAAAGTAATTTGATGCGAAACAATGCGCTCTCCTGGCTAAAATATATTGCTCTTAATCAATGGACTGTTCAAGTTGCCAGCGCGCTCTTGATTTTGGTAGGGTGCTTGGTATTGCTGAGCTGGAGTTTGGATATTATTGCGATCGCCCTGCTGCTGGGATCGATCGGTTGGAGTGTCGCACGACTCAATCGATTGGAGATCGATCGCCTGCGATCGGAGGATTGGATGCGATCGAGCCAAGAGCGCCTGCAATTAGCACTTCGCGGTGCAGGCCAGGGCATTTGGGACTGGGATAAAAAGACGCAAGTGCTAACCTGGGACGATCGCTGCAAGGAAATCTTTGGGCTGCCACCCGACTTTCCCATTACCTACGAGTGGCATTTAGAGGCACTGCACCCCGACGACCGACAGCGCGTTCGAGATGCTGCTACCGCGGCCCTGCGCGATCGCACCGAGTTTTGTGAAGAATACCGCACCTGCCATCCTGACGGCAAAATGGTGTGGGTGCTGGCGCGGGGATGCGGTTATTACAACGAGGCGGGCGAGGCCTACCGGATGTCGGGAACTGTGTTGGATATCAGCGATCGCAAACGTCGCGAACTCAACGATCGATTCCTCAGCCAACTGGATTTGCGGTTGCGGCAACTTTCCGATGCTGAAGCGATGGCATGGGAAGTTGTCAGCAGTCTGGGCGAGTATTTGAAGGTCGATCGCTGTCTGTGGCACGAAATCGATTGGGAACATCGATCGACGACTGTAAAGCGTACTTGGCACCGCGAAGATGTGTCTGATGTTACTGGTACTTATGCTTTGGATGAGTATTTCACGCCAGACCAACTGAGTTATTTTGCAGGGGGACAGACGTTAATCGTCGGTGATGTGACGGTGCATCCCGCTACTGCACCCCACGCGCAGAGATATTTACCCTTGGGTGCGGCTGCATTTGTGAGTATTCCTTGCATTCACTCCGGCTGCTGGGTAGCTGTTTTAGCAGTCAATGCCAAAACGGCGCGCCAGTGGCGGGAGGATGAAGTTGCATTGATGCAAGAAATCGTTGCCCGCCTGTGGTCAGTCATCGAGCATACGCGCGCCATCCAAGCCTTGCGCGAAAGGGAGAATCGATATCGCACGCTGTTCGAGACGGTCGATCGGGGCTTTTGCATCTGTGAAATGCTGTTGGATGAGAATGGTGTACCTCGCGACTATCGCTTCCTCGAAATCAATCCAGCCTTTGAGAAAATGACGGGATTGGAACAAGCAGCCGGCAAAACAGCATTGGAACTTTTGCCAAATCTGGAATCTTTCTGGATTGAGACTTATGGTAAGGTTGCGCTAACAGGCGAACCCGCTCGGTTTGAAAATGGATCTGAGGTGATGGATCGGTGGTTTGATGTTTATGCCTGCCGGATCGATGAACCGCAAAACTATCGGTTTGCAATCGTGTTCACCAACATTACCGATCGCAAGCGCAGTGAAGCCGAACGAGCCCGACTCCTAAACCAAACTCAAGCCGCTTGCGAACAAGCCCAAACGGCAAACCGCCTGAAAGATGAATTCCTCGCAGCACTGTCTCACGAATTGCGAACGCCACTCAATCCAATTATGGGCTGGACAAAACTGCTGCAACGAGGCAATCTAACTCCTGCTAAAACCTCCGAGGCCTTGGCAATTATCGAACGCAATCTCAAACAGCAAATTGCCATTGTTGACGATCTGCTTGATATCTCTAGCATCATTCAGGGAAAGTTTAATTTTAACGTGCAACCTGTCGATTTGGTGCTAGTTATTAATGCGGCGATCGAGACTGTGAAGTTTTCCGCGATCGCTAAATCTATCTCCTTAGATCTTCGCATTCTATCTAATTCTAGCACTAGGGTGATGGCTGATGAAAATCGCTTGCAACAAGTTTTCTGGAATCTCCTCTCTAATGCGGTCAAGTTCACGCCCAATGGCGGACGGGTGGAAGTTCAGTTGTCACTAACTAGCGGTAACGAATCGGGGGCAAAGGATGGGGTTCGATCGGATTATGTTGAGGTGCAAATTATAGATAATGGCATCGGTATCGCCCCTGAATTTTTACCTTATGTTTTTGACCGTTTTCGCCAAGCAGATGGCAGTTATACTCGCAAATATGGCGGCTTAGGATTGGGATTGGCAATCGTCAAACAGTCGATCGAACTGCAAGGCGGTACGGTTAAAGTTGAGAGTCCCGGCATCGGACAGGGTGCTGTATTTACTGTCAGATTGCCGCTGTTGCTAGAGTCAGTTGCAGCGAGGGATTTTCCCAAACAGACAATGCGCGATCGCCTCCAAACTGTAACAGAAAATGAGGCATCGCTGGCAGGATTGCGGATCTTAATTGTTGATGACGATGCAGATAATCTGGAGTTATTGGGCTTCTTTTTAGAGCAACAAGGAGTTGCGATCGTTGCTGTTAATTCAGGACAAGCGGCATTGGATTCTGTCGCTCGATCTGTACCCGATATTTTAATTAGCGATATTGGAATGCCTCAGATGAATGGTTACGAACTTTTGCGGCAAATTAGAGAATTGCCATCGCAGCAAAACACACAAATTCCGGCGATCGCGCTCACTGCTTTTGCCGATCGAGAAGATGAAGCACGGGCGATCGGGGCAGGTTTCCAAGCGTATCTTTCTAAACCCGTCAATCCCATTGAATTAGTGAGCGCGATCGAACAACAAATTCATCCAATATAAGGTATTGATTAAATCGTCCAATCCGCAATTTTGAGTCATGGAATCTGCTCAAAATCTCGGCAATTGCGGGTTACAACTGTGGCGTTGCGTGAAAGAGCGATCGCTGCAATTCTTATACCAGTTCTCTAAAAGTCTGCTACAATCCTTGACCCCCCCTAACCCCCCCTTATAAAGGGGGGGGACAAGAACACTGTTGCATTCTTTTTTAAAATTGGTATTACATCCTTTTGCAAACGTTTCTTACGGAGGTTCGGATGTTGCAATAGCAACTCTTCATATCGATCGAAAGCAGGTGCATAAAACTCTAGAATTGGTAGCCTCTTTAACAACTCGATTGCTAGAAAAAGGTGATGATATCGATCGAGAATCGTTTCCCGTTGCAAACTCGGTTGATTTAACTCACCAATCCAACCATTAAAAATTTCCTGAACGGTAATAATTGTGGTGCTGGTTTGTGCAGAGACTTTTCCTAGTTGGGCGATTACTTTGGGATTACCCCGCAATACTAGGGACACATGGTCAGTATCGAAAATCCACAAAATTATATCACCCTCAAACTTTCTTCAACAGATATTATTTCATCATCTTCAATAGTTTGCTGCTTTTGAGTCCAGAAGCGATCGCTCCACTGGGCAAAACTTGCATCGTCTTTCAAAATTCCACACAATTGAAACCAGGGATCTTCAGAGTTTTGAGACGAAAGTTGCAAGGGCATCACCTTAATTCTAGCCATGCGTTTATTGAGCTGAGTTTTCAATGCAGCGATCGCCGCTTCCTGAGATTCTGCTGTGACTCTGCTTTCTGGGAACTCCCCAACCCAGGCTGCAACCTGTCCTTGTTCTAGAGTTTCTACCAAAATATGCCACGTCAGCCCAGAAGTAGGTATTGGTTGCGAGAGCGATAGATTCATCTGGTTTCTCCAAAAAAATTTTCAGATGCAGAGGTTTGATTTTGATAACAACTCCTCCATTATAACTGGCATTTTGCACCATTTTCAATAAATTGATTAATAACTAATTACAGAGTTAGCCCGGTTCAGTATTTTTGAATGAGAATTACTCCAATCAGTAACAATGCCGCTCCTAAAATCCGAGACACGCTGAGGGGAATTTGGGTAATACCAAATGCGCCAGTAGAATCTAAGACAAGGGCGGCGATCGTTTGTCCGGCGATCGCCAAAGAAAAAACTGCCGTCACACCTAATTTCGGAATTGCGATTAGGGATGCGACCAAATAATAAGCAGCAAAAACTCCACCGAACCAAGCCCATGTCGGTAAAGAATTAAATGCCGGAATAGAACCGCGATCGATCGCTCCACTAGTCCACACCAAAGCAAGTGAAATCAGAGTTACGAAGACCGAGATAATTGTGGCGAGTACCGGAGAACCGGTTGAGGTTCGCAAGCGCGCATTCCAAGCCATTTGAACTGTCAGTCCCATGCCGCCGATCGCGACTAAAATAAAGAGAAAGAGTCTAGTAAACATGATTTGGTAATTGGTAATTGGTAATTGGTAATTGGTAAAATGACTGTCAGCGATCGACGATCTATCGTGCAATTTTAAGCTTTGTATCCGACTGCTTACTCTTGTTTTGTGCGATGATGCAGCGCGATCGATACAACCGACAGGATATGAAGCAATCTCAAAGCCTTGTTAAAGTGCTACAATCCGTACGGGACTGTAATTATTACTGTAATGTGAAATCGACGAAACTGCGATCGCTCTCTTTGCTAATGACTGTCAGCGTTTTGTCTTCAGTCCCGTGCGGAATCGATCGACCGCCAAGTGAAGTAGCTTGATGTAGCACCTACTCTCTAAATTATCCCTGCTACTAATATTACTATGCCATCTAAAAAAGAAAATCCTGGATGTGGATGTACGAGTATTCCTATTTCATTAATCTTAGTTTTGTTAGGTCTTGGGTATTGGGGATTTACGCATTTAGATAAACTAAATCTCGGCAAACTTTTGCCCGATAATATTACCGATAATCTTAGCAAATTTCTCCCTAACAGCCAACAACCAACCGATCCTAATTTGCCTCCTGCCCCTGTTGCAAATTCTCCACTGCCGCAAATTATTCCGACTCCTACACCGACAAATAATCCACAAGTTTCACCATCACCCAAACAATCGCCATCACCCGCAACCCCGATCGATCCTAAGCAATCGCCATCACCTCAAAATGCTTGGGAGAAAAAGCAAATTAGGGGAATTTATTTAAGCCGCTATCAAGTGACAAATAATGCTAGTGAAGCAACAATTCGCCAGCGAGTTCGTTATTACCGCAGTCAAGGATTCAATACAATTATTCACGGAGTGTGGGGTAACGGTTGCACGATGTATGACAGCGATGTCATGCAGCAAACATTCGGATTTAAAAGTTGTCCCAATGAATTTCAAGAGCAATGGTTGGATTGGTTAATTGATGAAGCGCACCAGCAGGGAATGCAGGTTCACGCTTATTTTGAGAAGGGAATTAAAATCGATAAAAATAGCCCGATTTTTGACTTGGCAATTGCTAAACGGTGGATAGTTCCGGGAGTCGATCGCACTTATCCCGGTATCGAACATTACGTATTGGATGTGGAGATTCCAGAGGTTGCTAATTTATTCAAAAAAATCTCTGTCGAATTCGTTCAAAAATATCCAAATATCGATGCCGTTCAATGGGATGATTATCTGGGTTATCATGCAGAATTACCCGGAAAAGTCGATCGAACTTCGAGTTTGACTAATTTTGTGCAGCAAATGAGGGTCGATCTCAAAAAAGCTAATCCGAAGGTTAGTTTCGATCTGTGCCATCACAATCCTTATTGGGGAAAACGTTATTTTGCCGCTGATTGGGCAAATTGGCAGGTCGATCGAGCATTCATTCAAATTTACAACGATGCTAATTTTGCTCAAGAATTAGAGTATGCCGAAAATTATGCGGGAGTTGCCATTTCTGACAAGCAACTGCATCGGTTAAAAGCATTGATTGACAATCCCAAAATTCAGAGTGTTTTAGTGTTTCCCTCATCGGGAAAACCAGAAGAAACGGCAAGTACGGTCGTCAAGTTTAGGTAATATTAGAGTCAAGAGTAAAGGGGGTGCGATCGATTTGTTTAGTCGCAAGTCCGCCGTTCGTTTTAAACCCCCGTCTCATAGCGCAACTCCTCTCGAAGAGGACTGAATGGCAGGTGCGATCGACAAATATTCAAGGATTTTGTAGCATTATTATGTTTCCGCCGATCGCGCTATAATTTCGATATCACCAAATTGGATAAAAATCGATCGCGCATGGATAGCAAAGATTTAGCCAAATATATCGAAGCAACCGACGGAATTTCCAAACCTTGGCTGTTGGTGCAACTGCGACTTAAAAAATTGCAAGAAAGGCGATCGGAAATTTCTGCTGAAGAATATGTCAAAGAACTTACCGACATCCACCAAGATGCAATGAATCTAGGTGAATGGTGGGTGGGAATTGAAGATGAAGTATTTTAAAACAGAATAAAACTAGAATGTGGGATTCCACGATAAAGATTGTTCGTAGTAGCGTTTGTATGCTGCTTTAGGAATTCCTGAATATTGGGTAGTAGATATCAAAGGCGAGAGAGTTTTAGCATTTCGCTTGCAAGAAAATGGCAAGTATCAAGAATGCGAAATCTCCGACGCTTTGGAAGGATTACCAATTGCTTTGCTGTCGGATACTTTGAAAATTTTGAGTGAGGGAAATGGAACGGCGGCGATGTGGTTTGCTCAACAGATTGGGAATTTGTAGTTAGTGTCAAAATTCAACCATTAGCTATAAATTACGTTAAAATTTAGAAGATGCGCTCTTTGCAGGAAATTAAAATATGGTATTACCAACAATTAGCGAAGACACAATTTCCCTCGCCGCAGGAGACGAAATCATTCTGCGATTTAGAACCTGGGAAGATTACGAGGCTTTGCTAGCCCGTCGAGAAGATAAATCTGGATTGAGAATTCGCTACAGCAGTAAAACCCAAGAAATTAGAATTATGTCTCCATTGCCAAGACACGGTAAAAGTGCAGATATACTGGCAGATCTGGTCAAAGCTTTACTGCGACAAACCGACAGAGACTGGGACGCATTTACTCCTATTACGCTGAAGCGTATCAAGCAACAGGGAGTCGAACCAGATTACTGTTTTTACATTGACAATCGGGGGGCGATTTTAGGAAAAGAACGCATCGATTTAGAAACAGATCCCCCTCCAGATTTGGCGATCGAAATCGATCTGACTTGCATGACTCAACCAGAAGATTATCAGGCGATCGCACCTTTAGAACTCTGGATTTACCGTCAAAGTCAATTGTCGATTTATCATTTCGATTCGCAGCAGTATTGCGAGTCTCAAATTAGTCGGTGGTTTCCGGATTATGATATCAAAACCTTAATTCCTCAATATTGCGATCGAGGCTGGCAACTTGGTTCTAGCGTAGCGGTACGAGAGTTTGAAGAAGCACTGCGATCGGGATGAATATTGGAGATGGTAATTGGTAATTGGTAATAACATATTACTGCTCGCGCTACAATCAAATTAACTGAAGTAATAAAATTTATGACAACAACAACAACTGTAGTAGATATCGGGACTTTAATTACGCGCGATCGCAATCTGCGAGGTGGGCGTCCCATTATTGCTGGTACTGGTACTTCTGTCCGCCGCATTGCCGTTTTGTACCAACAGGGTAACAATGCGGAAGAAATTGCTAGACTGATGACTCACTTATCGATCGCGCAAGTTTATGCAGCTTTAACGTATTATCACGCTAATCGAGCAGAAATTGATACAGATTTAGCCGAGGAACAAGCTGCTTACGAACAGTTAGCAGAGTTGCACTACAAAAACCTCAATACAAAAGCATGAGCATTATTCTCCTACTGTTAGATGAAGATGCAATGAATTCCGCTTTGCTTGATGCTTTGCGCCTGCGGGATGTTGATGTTATTTCTGTTGCCGAAATAGGAATGCTATCTCGCAGCGATGAAGAAATTTTGTACTGGGCTAATGAAAATTATCGAGTAACCTATAGCTTTAATACTAGAGATTTTTATAGATTGCATACTGACTTTAACACGCGAGGACAAGAACATCGGGGGATAATCTTGGGACAACAGAATTATTCAGTTGGCGAACAGTTGCGTCGTTTGCTGAAAATTATAGCTAGTAAATCCGCAGAGGAAATTTATAATCAAGTCGAGTTTTTAAGTGCTTGGGGTTCAGGATAGGCGATCGCACTTGGGAAAAAGGGCGATCGAGCTTCATTCATTTCAATTATTTACGCACTTCAATCAGAAATTATAACATATAATAAATATCGATCGCGATCGAATTCCTGAATACTTAATTCATACCGCCGTTAAAGCTGCAATGAGAAAAATGCGATCGCCCTAATAAATCTGCGTTCATCTGCGTCATCTGCCTCAATCTGCGGTTAAAAAAAAGCGATCGCCAGCTTATAATAATTAAAAATATCCCATCTATCTAAATCTCCCTAAAAATCATGTTCCGACTCTCTCAAAACCAACTCAAAATCCTCGCAGAATGTCCCCGCAAATTCCAAAACGGCTACCTAGAACTCCTCGCCTCCACCACATCCCCAGAACAACAAGAAAAACTCACCTGGGGCAGCAATTTTCACCTGTTAATGCAGCAGCGAGAACTCGGACTTCCCATAGAATCCATCACCCAACAAGACCCCGAAATCGGACACTGCGTTGCCGCTTTAATCGACACTGCACCCGAACTTTTTATCACCGATTCAGAAACGATCGAGATCGCTTTTCGCCAAGCAGAACATACCCGGACATTAATTTTTCAAGACTACCTATTCACTGTTATCTACGACTTATTAATTGCCGAACCAAACATCGCTCAAATTATCGACTGGAAAACCTATCCCCGCCCTCAAAAAGCCGAATGGATACGCCACAACTGGCAAACTCGCCTCTACTTATATGTCTTGGTAGAAACTAGCGATTATTCTCCCGAGCAAATTTCCATGACATTCTGGTTCGTGCAATTGAAAGGAGAAACAGCGCCACAAAAACTGACATTTACTTACGATCGCACGCAGCACGATCGCACAAAACAAGATTTAACTCAATTATTACAAAAATTAACCCAATGGCGGCAACAATATGCCGATCGAGGCGAATTCTTTCCTCAAGTAGATATCAATTCCCATCATTGCGATTCCTGTCAATTCGCAACTCGCTGCAACCGCATTTCATCTAACCAAAAAAATCAGATTTTAGAACCTACCGTTAATTGGCTGTCAAATCTTGCTATAATTGAAGAAATATCTATTTAATAGAGTTGATAGTCGATCGATTGATAGTTATAGTGCGAGCGTCCCCGCTCGCGATCGATTTTAAAATCTAAAATCCACAATCTACAATCTCCAATTTAAAATCCAAAATCCAAAATCTAAAATCACATGGCTGAACCATCTCAAAACTGGCAAATTCCCCCCTTAACCCAACCCCCAGAATGGCTGATTCAAGCTGTAAAAAATCATGCGCCGCAATTCGCTGGAAATTATGCCGCCACACTGCTATGGCAGAGAGGAATTCATAACCCAGAACAAATACCCGGATACTTAAATCCCAAACTTTATCAACCCGCAAGTCCTTGGGAATTCGGGCAAGAAATGATACGGGCAACAGACAGAATTCAGCAGGCACGAAACAGAGACGAAAAAGTTGCAATTTGGGGAGACTTCGATGCCGATGGTATTACTTCAACCTCCGTACTTTGGGACGGATTGGGAGAATTTTTTCCTCAAAACGATCGACTGACTTATTATATTCCCAACCGCTTAACAGAATCTCACGGACTGAATATTCCGGGAGTATACAACTTAGCACAAGCAGGCGTCACCTTAATTATTACCTGCGATACTGGCAGTACAAATATCGCCGAAATCGAATATGCCACCAGTTTAGGCATCGATACAATTATTACCGACCACCATACACTACCGGACGATCGCCCGCCAACTACAGCGATTATCAATCCCCGTTACCTTCCTGCAAATCACCAACTATTTCACTTGTCAGGAGTTGCAGTTGCGTACAAATTAATTGAAGCATTATATCAAACTTTACCTGATGTTCCGCAGCGACCGCTAACAGATTTATTAGAATTAGTAACGATCGGCTTAATTGCCGATCTAGTTCAACTCTCAGGAGACTGCCGCTACTTAGCACAATTAGGCATCGAACAACTGCAAAAACAAATTACCAATCCCACCCGTCCGGGAATTGCCAAATTACTCGATTTGTGCAAAAGAACGGGCGATCGACCTACCGATATCTCCTTCGGAATCGGTCCGAGAATCAACGCAGTCAGCCGGATTCAAGGTGACGCCAAATTTTGCGTGGAACTCCTCACCAGTCGCGATAAAAAACGCTGTGAAGAACTAGCAAATTTAACTGAGATTGCCAATTCCCGGCGCAAATCTTTACAAAAAGATGTTGCCAAAGATGTCACTGCTAAATTAGCAAAACTCGACCTGTCAACTACTAGCGCGATCGTCCTCAGTGACCCGCAATGGCCTTTAGGAGTATTGGGATTAGTTGCAGGGCAAATCGCCCAACAATACGGCCGTCCCGTAATTTTATTAAGTACCGCAGGAACAGAAGAAATTAACGACAATTCTGAAGAAACACAGTCGATCGAATCTTTAAATCCAGATTACCAAACAAGTTTTCAATCCGCAATTCACAATCCAGAATCTCAAATTGAAAGTTTTACAGAAACACAGTCGATCGAATCTTTAAATCCAGATTCACCAACCATCTCCCAATCGAAAATCGAAAATCCCAAATCTAAAATCGCCAGGGGTTCTGCCCGTTCCGCAAATCAGATAAACCTTTACCAATTAGTCAAAGACCAAGCGCATTTATTGCACAGATTCGGCGGTCATCCCTTCGCCGCCGGATTGAGTTTACCAGTAGAAAATATTCCCTTATTTACCGATGCTATCAATCAGCAATTGCGCCAACAATACAGCCCGGAAAACTTAACAGCCGTTCCCATTATAGCAGATCTAAAAGTTACAGTCTCCGAATTAGGCAAAGACTTATTTCAGGAACTCAAATTAATCGAACCCTGCGGCATGGGAAACCCCGCACCGAAATTGCTGATCGAAAACTGTTGGTTTGACAGTGTTTGGAATAAAAACATTAAAGACTTAAAAGGAAAAGAAGTAAAATATATCAAAACTTCTTTTAAAATTTGGGATGAAACTAGCGATACCGGATTTCCCGGCATTTGGTGGGAACACTACAGAGATGAAATTCCAGAAAGTTCGTGCGATGCTATAGTAGAACTCGATTTTAATAGTTATGAAAACCGCTATGAAGTGAGGCTGATTGCAGTGCGATCGCGCGTCGGACAAAATCAAATCGACATTACCGATCGGGTCAATTGGATAATCGACTGTCGTAATAGAAATAACAGCGAAGAATTGTTAATAGGTGGTGCGAACTTAGAATTTCAAACACCCATCGAAAATGCGATTCCAAATTCAGAAACCTCCGATCTCCAAAACTCGATCGTCCTCAAAGAATGTCCTGCAAGCTGGGACGAAATGCGGATTTGGTTTCGACAAGCACAGCAGCAGCGGAAACAACTCGCGATTTCCTATACATTACCTCCAGCCGCACCTCCCCAGCAAATTTGGCAGCAGCTAATCGGCATTGCTAAATACCTCAGTCGCACCAACAAACCCGTCACCCGACAGCAACTAATTCAAAAACTCGGCATTGGCGACACATCCCTGCAACTCGGATTCGCCACCCTAAAACATCTCGGTTTTCAAGTTAAATACCGCGATCGAGCCTTCCACATTACCAGACAAGCCGAAACCGGACAAGGCGATCGATTCCTGACAACTTTATTATCCGATCGATCGAGCAAACTCGCCCGTTCTGGAGAACAATTCTTAGCAGCAGTATTAGAAGAACAATTCCGGCGCAAATACTTCTGTGATGTACCTCTCTCTACCATTCAAGCCATAGCCCTAGAGACTGTTTTACAAGAACTTAATTCAGTAGAAAATCCCTTCTAAGCGGAACTTACCCCGTTATCTAGTCGGCGGGCTAGAGTCATATCATATTCGGATCGATCGTGATTCCTGCAGTAGGTTGGGTTGAACTAGCGTGAAAACCCAACATCCAGTTGTGTTGGGCGGAAAATCGATAGTGATTCCTGCAGTAGGTTGGGTTGAACTAGCGTGAAAACCCAACATCCAGTTGTGTTGGGCGGAAAATCGATCGTGATTCCTGCAGTAGGTTGGGTTGAACTAGCATGAAAACCCAACATCCAGTTGTGTTGGGCGGAAAATCGTATTCTTTGCGTCCAGGACTGAAGATGTTAGGTTTTCAGTTTGTGGCTGAATCTGTTACAGCTACTACCTAATACCTAACACCTATCATACCAAATCCGGGTGATCCATTCCCATGATAAATCCTTCGTTTAAAGCCAGAGACTCCGCGAAGGCGCGTGCCTGTCCGTAGGACTGATACTTCACTTCGTAACGCTTGGCGACATGAAACGCAATGATAATATTGCGGGGTAACAAACCTGGACTTGGTATCACACTATATATGGAAAGATTGCCCCTAAAAATCAATGGCTGCCCGTTCCCGCCGCCCGTTTGAAAGCCTCATCCAACACTTCCGAAAGGGTGGGGTGAGTGTGTACTCGGAAGGCTAAATCGCGCACCGAATCGCGTTGGGCGATCGCATTTGCTGCTTCTTGAATCAAATCAGAAGCGTGCAAGCCGAAAATGTGAACTCCCAATAATTCTCCCGTATCTTGGCGGTAAATCACCTTCGCCGTACCGTCAGTTTCTCCTTCAGCGATCGCTTTAGAATTTCCCTTAAAATAAGTCTTGACAGAAGCTACCTCAAACCCTTCAGTTTTTCCTAACTCTTTTGCCGCCGGTTCCGTCATCCCTACATAGCTGATTTCCGGGTGAGTAAAAGCTGCCGCCGGAATGCTCAAATAGTCTACTTCGCGATCTCGCCCGCAAATATTTTCGACAGCAGTAATTCCTTGAGCGGATGCGGAGTGCGCTAACATCATTTTGCCATTAACATCACCGATCGCCCACAGATTTTTCACAGGTTCACCCGCTGCCAAAACCTGCATCTTATCGTTCACCGGAATAAACCCGCGCACTGTTTCAACGCCCGCAGTTTCTAATCCCAAATTCTTGCTGACAGGAACTCTGCCCGTTGCTACCAAACAAGCATCAACTTCCAAAATTTCGACAGTTTCCTTAGTTTTGAAATCAGCTAATTCAATAATTACCGGCGAACCGGGAGTAATTTTCTTAGCCAAGACACCAACTTTTGTTTCAATATCGCGAGGTGAAATCAACACTCGTTCTGCTAATTTAGCAATATCCGGGTCAAAAGTCGGCATCAATTGGTCTAGAGCTTCAATCATCGTAATTTCGCAACCCAGGGCCGTGTAAATATCCGAAAACTCCAAACCGATATAACCGCTGCCAATAATTGCAATCCACTTCGGCAGCGATTCCAACCTGACAGCATCATCGCTAGTAAACACTGTTTTGCCATCAATTTCGATTCCCGGCGGCACGAAAGGCACCGAACCGGGTGCGAGGATAATATCCTTGGCAGTAATAGTTTTCTCGCCTTTATCCGTTTCAACTGTAATCTTTTGAGAACCGGCAATTTTGCCCCAGCCTTTGATAGTATCTACACCCAAACGTTTGAGGCTGTTGGTCAAAGCGTCCCGCAGTTTGCTAACAGTATTGTTAGCATGATCCGAAATCGCAGAGCGATCGAACTCCACACCTCCCAACTGAATTCCCAAAGTCTTCAGGTGGTGGGCGTTACGCAAATCCCGCACCCGCCCCGAAGCCGCCAGCAACGCCTTAGAGGGAATGCAGCCCCGGTTGACGCAAGTTCCCCCCATGTCCCCCGCTTCGACAATCGCCACCTTCAGCCCGCAGCTAACTGCGTGAATCGCGGCCCCGTGTCCGCCCACGCCAGCGCCGATAATTGCTAAATCGTAATCAAATCCCTGAGTCACTTGAGTCTCCTAATGCTGTTGCAATCTGCTTCGCGAAACTTAATCAAACTGAGCTTTAGCTCTTTGACAATTCGCTTCCTACAAGGATGGTATCAGTTTGCTGGCCTGCAAAAGTCCCGGCAGAACGTGTCACCCCTACCTGCGACCAGAAAGATCTAGATTGACGTACTCCCCGTGATGAATCGACGGGGATTCTTAAAGGTGGCATTCCGGCGGGTTGAAACCACGCCTTCATGCTTTCTTTTTCCTGTTTCTCGGATTCTTAACTAGACTGTTGCCAGTCCCCGCTAGACCACCGACCCAGGCATTTTCTTTAACGTCCAAGAGGCGTCCCCCCTCAGACGATTGAACTACCCCACGATTGCAAATTACTTGTGCCGCGGCCACGTCCCGATGAGTGGTATAACTGCAGTTGTGACAAGCATGAATCCTTAAGCTCAAATCTTTCTTGCCCGTATGCGTGTCGCACTGCGGGCATACTTGCGAAGTGTAATCTTTGTTTACTTTGTCAAAGTATACACCTCGCTTCCAACACACCCATTCCAAGATTGAGATAAATTGCCCAAACCCGGCATCAAGGGTGTGTTTGCCCAACATTCCTTTTGCCCAAATGCGAAAATCGATTTTCTCAGCAAAGACCATCCCAGCGCCATCGCACAATTTGTGAGCTAACTTGAAATGCCAGTCTTTGCGGGTGTCTGCAATCCTTTGGTGCAATCGTGCAATTTTGCGATTGAGTTTGTGACGGTTATTTGAGCTTTTTTTCTTGTGTTTTAACCTGCGTTGCAGCAATTTCAGCTTGCGATGCAGTGCCTTTAAAAAACGAGGTCGCTCAATCAATTCACCGTCAGAAGTGGCTGCGAATTTATCCAAGCCTAAGTCGATTCCCCTGGGATGTCCGCTAGCCACAGTATCGGGAACGCTGACATCGCACTCGATAGTTAACATCACAAAATACCCCGATACTTTGCGAACAATTCGAGCTTGTTTTACGGCAAATCCATCGGGAATTTCTCGCGATTTGACATACTCCATCCAACCTAGTTGAGGCAGCTTAATTTGGTTGTCTTTGAGAAGCTGACCTTTTCCTAATTGCGGGTATACAAAAGAACGCAGCCTGTACCTGTTTTTGAATCTTGGAAAACCCATTTTTTTGCGGGTCATGTCCACAAAAGCAGTTTCCAATTTTCTTAAAATCTGTTGCAAGACTTGAGCGTTAACTGTTTTTAATTCAGGAAAATCTGTTTTAGCGCGAGTTAAAGAATTAGCTTGCGCGTAGTAATTGGGATATGGCGCGTCTATTGGTGTGATGTATTCGTAAATGATGGAACAAGCGTTAACCGGACACTTGCGAGAACCCGGCCAATCTTTACGCTGCAAGAGAGCAAAATTCCACACTTTCCGACACACCGTTAAAGTGTGTTCGATGAGCTGGACTTGTTCTTTTGTTGGATTGGCTTTGTACTCGTAAGTGAGTGTTAACATCGTTCAATTACCTCCTACAAGATCGTACACTACTTGTAGGACTATTTCGGAAAGAAGACAAACGACGGGTTTTAACCCGTCACGTCACGTTTCATCCCCTCCTTTAAAGGCTGGGGTTCTCACGTTCCTGTATTGCTATGATAGATTAGGTTTGGGTTGACTAACAACTTTTGCAGTCTATGGGAGTGACTTATGACGGACGGCGACCAAAAAGATTTACGTCGGGCCTCGGCTCAAGCTTTTTTTGAGTCTCTAGACCAACTGTTCGATTCGATCGAATCTAACAACAATCAGCCAGCACAGGCTAAGCCCCAGCCCCCTCAGCCTCAATCTCCGACTCCACCGCAAAAGCCCAAACCTGCAAAAATTAATTTATCGGATTTTGAAGATGCGATCGCTGATTTGGAACAGTTTATCAAGCACAAGCATCGCAAGCCCCCAGAATCGAAGCAGTAAATTTTTGTTTGTTTGTTTGTATTTTTGTTTGTAGTGCAGACTTCAGTCCTCGCCTGCGGATGTGTCTTCCTGCAAATTCAAATAAAGTTTTCTGCTATAGCAATCCTAAATGAATCGTAAATTTTTAACCCCACCCCAGCCCTCCCCTTGCTAAGGGGAGGGAGCAAGAAATTCACAAATGATTTGCGATCGCTATAGCTGTTTATTCTCAATCAACGACCCCGACTTGTTTTAATCTTTGCCATTAGTTACTCAATGAATTCTGCAAAGGCACGAACCTTTCCAGATAAATGTGGTTTTTGGGGATAAAAGCCTGATGCTTGGTTAGGAAGATCGCTCGATTACCGACAATTGCAGCTCAACCTTGCTAAGGCGATTCCTAATGCCGATGCAACCTTTAATAATTTCGAGGAAATTACAGGATAGCAACCCACGACTTGGCGAAATTTCATTGTCGATCGCAGCGAAGAATTGATAAATTAGGAGCAATTCAACCTCTTTCAGTCGCCAGTGTCAGCAAAAGATCGATCGAGTCCATCGATAATTATAATACGTTTAGCACAAGGCCCGTTTGAATTTTGCTGGACTTCAACTTCAACAATCGATCCGGGTTGCAATTGAGCGATGCAGTCTGAATCGATGAATCCTTCACGGAAGTAGATATCTTGAGTTCCATCGCTAGGAGTAATATGACCCCAATAGAAACGTTGCTGTGAATTGTATCGCTTGTGTTTGACTGTACCTTGTTTGAGGGGGATTGGAGACGAAAGTCGATCGTGTAGTTCTTGAAACTGTTGATTTTGGGGAGCGACAGCAAGCGCACGCTGGCAATACGCTAACGCTTCATTCCGTTTACCTAACTTTGCAAGTGCAAATGTTAAATGTGGCGTTACTTTTTCCAAACCCGATCGATTTTTCAAATTTTCATCAATGTCAAAACCTTCGATGAGTTGAATGACCGCTTTTTCTGTTTCTCCATGTCTCAGTAAAGCTTGACCCATTGCTGTATAAACTTTTGCCAGATGGGGAGAGTCATTCAGTGCAAGCCCAAGTTTGATACTTTCTCGAAAATACATGAGGGCTAATTGAAATTTTTCATCATTTTGCTGTCTGCTCAAAACCTGACCTAAACTATTACAGATAATTGCCTTTCCTCTACTATCTTCTAGTTTGTCAGCTAGATTATAGCTGTATAAAAGGCTTTTTTCTGCTTCACCCCATTCTTTTCGCTTGCGTAACAACCCTCCCAAGGTATTTAGCACCATTGCTAGGTTGCGATCGTCTCTCAATTCTTCAAAAATCTCCTGACTGCGACGAAGAAATTCCTCTGCTTTGCTCCAAGATTCTTTTTGTTGTATCGACAAACATCCTTGATGATGCAACACTTCTCCTAAAGTTTTTAGTGTGGTTTCTTGGAGTTGTTTGTCGCCTATTTTTTTGCTTAGTTCAAAGCTGCGTTCAAAAGCCTCGATTGCTTTGTTCAAGTTTCCTTGTAGTTGTGATACTGTACCCAACCGAATCTGGACAATTATCTGTTGTTGTTGATTGTCAAGCTGGTTTTCAATAGCAAGAATGCGATCGAGCGTGTTGATGGCTTCTTCAAAACGCTCTTGTTCTCGCAATAATCCGAAGAGACTGTTGAGCGTCATTGCCTCACCCCGTTTGTTTCCCAGTTGTTTCTCAATGTCAGCAATACGCTCAAGTATTTTGATGACTTCTTCAAGTTGACCTTGTTGCTGAAAAACTCCAGCTAATCTCTTGAGTCCGATAGCAACTTGTTGCTGGTCATCGAGATCTTTGTAGATTTCTATTACTTGCTTAAAAGCTTCTAAAGCCTTGTCAAATTTGTTCTGCTTTTGAAAAATGCTTCCTATGCCATTGAATCCAAAGGTAGCTTGTCGCTGATCGCCAATAGCTTTGCTGATTGTTATCACCTGCTCAAAGGCTTTCACAGCCTCATCAGCTTTATCCTGCTTTTGAAGGATATTGCCAACGTTATTGAGCGCAATAGTAACTTGTCTCTGGTCATCAATAGATTGGCTAACTTCTACCATTTTCTCGAAAGTTTCTAAAGCCTTATCCATTTGTCCTTGCTCTTGAAACAAACTACCCAGAAGACTTAATTTTATTGATACATTTCGTTTGTCGCCTAATTTCTCTTCAATTTCTGCACTTTTCTGAATAGCATCGATAGCCTCATTGAGTTTGCCTTGTTCCTGTAAAACTCTACCAATGCTCGTTAGCACCATTAATAAGCTGCGTTGGTGTCCCAACTCCTCAAAAATAGCATAACTGCGCTGGAGGACTCCCAAGGCTTCATCCAAACATCCTCGATCTTGCTGAACTTTACCTAAATTATGGAGTACCATGCCCGTATTGCTTTGGTCGTTTAATTCCTCAGAAAGTGCATAGCTACGCCGAATAACATCTTCGGCTTCGTCAAAATTTCTCTGTCGTCGAAGTAGTCCACCCAAACAATTTAGGTTCATTGCCAAACCCTCTTGGTTCCCAAGTTGCTCATCAATATTTGCAGCACGCTTAAATGTACTAACAGCTTCATCAAACCTCTCTTGTCGCATGAGTATGCCACCTAGAGTAGTGAGCCACTTAGCCTCTGCAAGTTGACGAGTCGATCCTTCCTCAATTCTGCTAAGAATTTCTGGAATACCTTCTAGCCTAGTCTCCGCACTAGGCCACTTACCCTGAAAAGATAGGTACTTAGCTTGCTGAATTCTAAACTTAATAACAATATTCCAATCTTCATTATTCTCTGCTAGCTGCTCGAACCCCTCCATGAAAGCAACAGCTTTTTCCCAGTAACCGTACTGTTCAAAAAAAGGTTGAAGGCTGGCTGCAAAAGCATATTTTTTCTTCTCTTTTCTATTGGATGTTGTTTCCTGTTGTTGTAGCCACCGGGCTGCCAGAATAATGTTGTTGAATTCTTCCGCAATAAATGAGGCAACAGAGCCATCGAGATTGCTAGACATCACAAACCCAATCAAAAACTCAGAATGTCGTGCTATTGCCTCTTCTTCTAACCCTCGCTCAACCAGCAATTCACGAGCAAACAGACGAATGAGTGGATGAAAGACAAAACGATTTTCCCCCACTTCAGCATAATTGAGCAACGACAGTCGGCAGAGATAATCGAGCAACTCTTGTGCAGCATACTCCTCCTCACAACCACTTGCCGCCATTGCAGTTCGCCGAGAGAATCCATCCTCAGCACAGACGCTCAAACACGCAAAGAAATCGATTTCTCCCGGCTGAAGGTGCTTCAAACTCAAAGAAAAGCAAGCGAGTAAATCCCAACGTTCGTCGCCTCGAACTTTCAACCTTGCCAGTCGCCATTCCTCACTCAGAGATACTGCATAATCGGCAAGACTGCGCCTTTCATTGAGCTTCAATCCCGCGCCCATAATTTGCAGTGCCAACGGTAAATTACCAGCCAATTGAATCAGGTTACTAGCAGCTTCGAGTTCGGCTACTACCCGATCTTTCCCAATCAGAGTTTCCAACAAATGCAGGGATTCCGGATTGGGGAGTACGGGCAAGTTAATTCGACCTTCTTTAGGGATATCCAGCGAGATTGAAAGCCCGAGATCGCGCGTCGTGAAAATGAGCGCGCATCTCTTTCCACCGGGACGCAATTTTTGAATTTCAGCCTCTTCTGCATTATCGAAAATCAACAGCATCCGACGGTGAGCAAATACCTCCTGCATGATAGTGCTGGCATCTCGTTCGTCTTCCGAGTCAATTTCCTCGCCGCACCGACGCGCAAATTCACGAGCAATGGCATTGATTTCCTTGCCATCTACCCGCAAACCAATCACGCCATCTGGAAAATCATCTTTATGAATAGTGGCAAAGTGACAAGCAAGGGCAGATTTCCCAATCCCTCCAATCCCAGATAAACTCGCAATGCTGCATATTTTTTCCCCTTGACGGTTTAACAGTAATTCTTCAAGCCGCGTCAACTCCTCCTCTCGACCCGTGAAAGTCGAAACATCCAACTGTGGCAATACAAATGGAATTTTCCGAACAACTGATGGTTTTGGTTGTGTTGGCGGATGAATATTCAACAAACCTTTGCCAAGAACCAGGTTAATTTCGCGATCGGGTGGTCTGATTTGATGTTGTTGAGAAATTTTAAAATCCTTGTAATATTTTTTTAATGTCTCGTCTACAAAAAGAGTAAGATGTCGATCGGTGATCCATTGATTTTGGGGCGTGCTGTCGGACTTAAGCCCTTTGATCAGCGCCCCCGATAGCACGCCATGCTTGCTATCCAAGCGCTGGTAGGCGACTTCCGAACTGTGAGAAGCGGCAATTAAAAAGCGCTTGCGTTCGGGTACTCGCCCTAATAAATCGCTATCCTTAAATTCCAGTAACTCTCCGCTGTGGCAGCTATCCAACCAAATAATCTGCTCTTGAACGAGACTTCGCTCTACGATATCCCATAAATCTCTGAGCAATACACCATTCCACTTTTTGCGGCGAGGGTTAGCATCGCTGGTTGCTAGCAGAATTTGCTTTGAACTTCCAAAAGGCTTGGGCAGTCCATGTCCGGCAAAAAATAACAGTGCTGTATTTCGTCCGTCTTCAGACAAAAACAGTTTATCAATTTCATCCAACAGTTCATCGGGTTCAACCAACTTATCTGGATCGACCTGTAACTTTCCATCGATATTGCTAGAAGGCAACCGCCGCACCTGGAAATCATTATCCAAGAGTTTCGCGATCGCCTCAGCATCTGACGCTGGGGTTCTTAGGTGTTTCGGTTGACCTGTTCTAGCATCCTCTAAATAAGGATACTGATTGATCCCAACAACCAGTGCATTTCGCATTGTGAAGAATTTAATTTAAATTTTAAGCGCTATATCCTATTGCCTATGCACCCAAACGCGACTAAAACAGACCTGATGACAGCGATCGAGGCGAATTTCTGACTTAAACGCCTATTTTACTCTAACATAAACTTTAAATGACCATTTCACCTCGTAGGCTTCATGGCTGAATCTCCTCGAACCACTCTATTGGCGCTCTTACTCGCTCTGAAACAGCTAGAAACGCCACTCACCACCGACGAACGATCGAGCTTGAAAACAACAGGTCAACAACTTGCGATCGATCCAGACGACTGGGATTACATTCAAAAACGCTTAATGAAGATCGTCGCTCAAAACCCCGAACTCGATCGACTCTATCAAACCAACAAAGCACAATTAGAATCGATCGACGGTAACATTCCCCTCGAACTCCTGCCAACTCAAGCAGAAAAAGAAGCCGAATTATTGGCAAACAATAAACGAGAACCTAAGACTTTCGGCTACGAAGAAGGCGAACCCGATCGAGAAAGCGATGAAATTCTCAATATCGCTATTAACGTCTTACCCAAAGAAGATCCTGCCAAAACAGCTCAAAATCTCAGTTTTCTTCAGCGAATTCAGTCATACCTGCAAAAATCCAATCCTGAAAACAAAAGAAAATGAGCGAGATTGTTTACCCAACCCTAGATTTATTTCTGTACGACTTGCGCGACGGACTGGAAGAAGGTGCCGCCAACGTAGAGGGCGATCTCCGGCAATACCGCATCCGGAT
>JBOFTL010000926.1:0-2740 GCA_051652045.1 Microcoleus sp.
CTTCAGATCGAATTAAGTCTTGCACTAATTGTTCTTTTGATTTAGGAACCGAGACAAGAGCCTCTCGTTTAACAAACTCGTCAATACCAAATTGCTGAGCCGTCAATACAAGCTCCTCCCTGGAGCACGTATTAAGAAAATTTTCCGCTTTATCGTACTGAACTGCGACTATGGCCATCTCTCAATCTCCTTAATTTTGCCTCAACTAAATATATAGTACACAAAAACTTGAGGCAAACGATCATCCTGCAAGATTTTGTTACATATTTTTGTAATTGCAATCTGTTCTCAATAAAAAAGGTATTCTTCCAGGAGAAAAGAATACCTTTTGACGAATTATCAATGGTTTGAGGCAATTAGTCTTTGTTGCCTCTATTCTCAATAGTTTTGGGTGGCCTGTCCGGTGGGTCAGTCGTTGGCATTGACATCGCTAAACCCCTTTCTCCACAAGCGTAATGTGATACCGGGCAGGCGAAACGCAGTTTATATCGCCCAATTGCCGTAACAACACCCATGTGGTTCCCCCATCATGGCTGATATACCATTTGGAGTTGGGGGCGATCGCCGTAATGTCGCAGCACATCGCGTCTTCTAGTACCTCTTTTGGGACTTTAGCAATGTAGGTATTGAATGCTTCTGGGTCCACCAAGGCGCTGGTGTGTTCGCCGTGGATCTGTACACCGAGGTGGTGGATGATGGGGTTGGGTTTGATGATTGTGTCCTCATCAAACCGAAGCATTTTGAAATTCACGCCGCGAAGCTCTGCACGGAGATCGACGTTTTGGCCTAGGCGTTGTTGGATGCTGGTCATCTTTATTCTCCGAAAGACCCCCGACCAGAGCGAAGCTTGGCGGGGGAGGATGTCAAGGGCGTTTTCTCCCTACACAAGCCCAACTAGGGTCGGTGTGCGGATCGACATAAGCAAGTCCCCAAATGTGAAGCGTCAATATTATTCGCATTTGAAAAAAATTAAAAGCTTTGCAATGCTTAAGCCATCTACTCTCAAGAATCTGGATTATCCTAAGATTTATTGATATATCTGTTCTGCGATAGAGAAAAACCCCCGTCCTATCGTCTTTCTCTATAAGCTCTAATTTAAATGGAAAATTTGGATGATCTAGGAAAGGGCCCAATGGCCCCGAAACTTCGGCGGGCGAACATAATGGCCCATCCCATTCAAAGCTAAGCAAATCGGGACCATCAAATAATGGATCCGCTTGACTGTGAACTATTATCCGCGCATATTTCCTAAACCTTTCTGGAATCACCCAAAAGCCCTCGCATAATTTTCGCTCACAATTTCTTCAAGTTTACCAAGATCTTCGTCGTTCACAAACAGCACATCGTCCGGCGCGTATGGCCCCTTCTCTGCAAATTTGGCCATCACATAGGCGCTATAGCTCAAATCTGAGTAATAAATCAGCCCATCCTCTGGCGTGATTTTGCGATTGTTCACCGTATCGCTGAACAACGCGCCGCTATCAATCCCAAAAAAACCATCGGGGATCTTGCGCTTACTGACCTTTTTGGTGCGTCCCTTGGATGATGCGGCATAGGGTGTCCGGGCGGCTGCAATCCGGTATCGCTCGGCTGTTTTGTTGCGATGGTATCTGTAAAAGTCGCTGTAGTTTTTGAGGCGACCCGATTTTGTAACCTCCATGACCAGCAATGCGAGGTCGGTTAGGTCACGCTGGTCTAGGCTAATGTTGATCGGGAAATCGGTCATGGTTGCACCCACTGTGACGGCTCCGTGTCAAACACTAACTCAAATTCCCGTACCACTGCGATCGCCCATGCCCGTGGATTGCCTGAGGATATTTGGGGCGATGGGGAATAGACAAATCCGCCTAATGTCGTATCGATACATTTGTGCGTCCATTGAGTGCAACAACTCCATTCACTCACCCCTTCGTTAATCTTGAGTGCAAGTTCAGCCGCTGCAATCTGTAATTCAAGCGGATCATCGTTTGTGAGGAGATAGCCTACCCGTAGTTCCTGAGTAACGGTGATGGTTCGCTGGTCTTGCGTGCGCTGCCATTGCTGAGAGCCGAGCCGAAACCCACTGTTATTGTCGTTATCAGCCAGCCGCCCATCGGTTGGGGCAGGGTCTGTTGTCTTAAAATTCCATGGCCGAATTTGAAAACGGTCCCAATCCCCACCAAGGCGATCGCTTAGATAAGGGATCAAGCCTAAATTTGTTGTGTCCGCACTCGTCAAAATATCCCTAATCTTGGGCATGGGGGCCTTTCAGCAAAATAACTTTGATAAATTTAGCTTAAATCAAAATTGGGAAAAACCATGGCAGACACTCCAGAACAAACGCCAGAGGTAACTGTAAAAGTTATCAGCGATCGCCCTGTAAATGGGGTTTATAAAGATGGCACCACATTGCTACACCCTGATATTGCCAAGCAATTTGCAGATTTAGAACTAGTCGAAATTGTGCAGGATGCGCCAAAATCCGCCACAAGCAAAACTCCAACGACTATCCAACCCGCTACCTAATTTTCTTCTGAACCAGGAATAAACCTATCATGCTCACTCGCGCACTGCTCAAATATGGGGCGACCAAAATCCCCCTAATCCCTGGCGACTTTGCCGGGGGCACCCTGAACCAGGGCATCCAAGAACGAATCACCAACAAAATCACCGACCTGGGCGAAAACCTGTTCGGGGAAACCGAAACCACCCAACGCCAAGTGGCTTTCACCCTCCAGTACGGACGGATGAACAAAGAGGT
>JBOFTL010000927.1:0-5825 GCA_051652045.1 Microcoleus sp.
AAGACAGAGACAGGGACAGGGACAGCGGCCCGCCAGCAGTACGGGGCGATCGTTCTTACAAAGACAGGGACAGGAGCAGGGACATAGATAGCAAGCCGTACAATTCAGTGCGGGGCGATCGTTCTTACAAAGACAGAGACAGCAGCCCGCAATTGACAGGGGAAAATAATCATTACAGAGACAGAGATCGAGATCGAGATAGAAGCAGGGACAACCGCCCTGTGGAGAGTGCCCCGGCAGCAGTAGTACAGCCAGAGGGTGATACAGACATGATTTACGGCCGCCACGCAGTGCAAGCGGCCTTAGAAACGCACCAAGTGCTCAACCGGATTTGGGTGATCCCTCGCTTGCGCTACGATCCTCGGTTTCACAGCTTGCTAACCGAAGCCAAATCCAACGGCACCATCATTGACGAAGTTGACGATTTGCGACTGGACTACATCACGCGCAAAGCTAACCACCAGGGAGTAGCAGCCCAAATCTCAGCTTACGAATACCTAGATTTGAGCGAACTGATTGCGAAAGCTCAATCTGCTAGCCAACAGCCCGTAATCGTAGTAGCAGAAGGAATCAACGATCCTCACAATTTAGGGGCGATTATTCGCACTGCTGAAGCATTGGGAGCTCAGGGCGCAGTCATCCCGCAGCGGCGGGCTGTTGGCATTACCTCAGCGGTAAGAAAAGTGGCAGCCGGGGCACTGGAAAATCTGCCTGTGGCGAGGGTTGTCAATCTCAGCCGCGCCTTGGAAGAATTAAAAGCGGCTGGATTTTGGATTTACGGCACGGCTGCCGATGCCAGTCAATCGATAGATACAATTAAGTTTTCGGGTCCGACTGCTTTAGTAGTGGGAGGAGAAGCTGACGGTTTGAGCCTTTTGATACAGCGCGGTTGCGACGCATTGGTTTCAATTCCATTAAGGGGGAATACTCCTAGCCTGAATGTCTCGGTAGCAACTGGCATGGCCCTGTACGAAATTTACCGCCAGCGCGGACCCAAAAAGTTTCACGTACACGGATCTTGACGGACTGTCCGCCGATGGGTCACCGATCGCACTTGCTGATGTGTGCTACCATTAAGCCGCGTCAAAATCCGATCGGTGACAGTTTGCTAGTCCGGGCCCTCACTAAGTGCGATTTTCAAATGTTTCTGAAGCCAGCAGGTTGAGAAACATCAAAAGTTGTAATTGAGGGCAAGGAACGTCACAGGTCGAGTGCTGTTTCCAGACAAGGTAAAATCTCAAGAGTCTGGGCGGAGTCCGAGAAATTCAGTTTCCGCCCCTACGAATTGCAGATAAACCAATGCGTCAATATTGTTGGTGAGAGCTTTCTGGCAGCAAGGCTCGATCGGCGCAAGGTTCGAGAGAAAACCTCAACTTATGCGTGTGTCAGCCAACATTAGCAAAAAAATATCGGTGATTGAAAAAACGAATCCAACACAGTATAAAAAAGAAGTGTCAATAACAACGGCGCAAACTCTGCCCGCATAGCTCAGGAAAAAACCGTCAAATACATTACAAAAGCACATGAAAGAACTTTTGATTAGCTTGCTCAACTTCTTCGGATTGGCTTGGTGGGTTGAAGTCAAAACTTCAGCGCCCCGGTGTACTTACTATTTTGGTCCGTTCTTGACTTCTCAAGAAGCGGAAGCTGCAAAAACAGGATATATAGAAGACTTAGAAAATGAAGGAGCCCAAGGTATTGGTGTAGCGATTCAACGCTGCAAACCTATAGATTTGACGGTTGCAGATGATTTGGGAAAGATTGGTGATGGAGGAATGCTGCCTATTTTTAGCGGTCAGTAGTCGCGAAAAGACTGAGCAAATTTTGAGTTGATAGTTTTGGTTTTTAAGTTCAAAACTCTTAACTTTTAGGCAGTGAAGTCGATCGACTTGATTAGATCGCGTCGGTCTATTACTCGCGATCGAAACAGTTTTTAGTTATCGTTAAAAACTCATCTTATTGGGTTCGAAAGATCGTCGAGGATACATCACTTTTCATGTAAGTGAGGCACGCACAGATCTTAGGTAAGGACACGGCACTGCCATGTCCTTTTTCTGCTGCCTTCTGCCTCCTGCCTCCTGCTTTCTACTTATACCATTTTCATAAAATCCTGCTATGGATGGAGTTCAAATCCCCCCAAGGCATCGGGGGGGTTGGGGGGGTAGATGTGTCGTGCTACTTTATGAAATTGGTATTACCCCTATGATGAAAAAGCGAACTAATTTCTCCTTCACGCAGGTGACAGGTTTGAAGTATTGTAGAGGCATAAGGTTTAATTCCAGAACTTACGCAACCACTCTATATGTAGGATCCACTTCGGCGCACTTTACCGCTATAAATTGCGTGTAAAACTATTTTTTGCGTAATACCATTCCTCCAAAATGTTGCTACAATACTCATTGAGTATACCTATTGAATTGAATTCGATCGCTCCGATCGTTACTGTTGCACGATTTTGGAAAATTGGTAGTATAAGTCCTAAATTCTTTCATTAATCTACAGCCTTGTGTGCACTCTACATACTACTAATCTGCTCTATGTTATCGATGAATTGGAAAATTTGGCGGATTCTTTCAACAGTATGGCTGGTCAACTTCAGCAATCATTTGAAAAATTAGAGCATCAAAATGAAGAATTAAAACGCCTCGATCGACTCTGGGAGGGCATCAATCCACCGATCGATATCTGCTAGCACTCGATCGGGTATTTCCCAAGGAAATAAGTGGGCTGTATTCTGATAACAATGCCACTGACAGTCGGGGAGGTGGCGGGCTGTTTCTAAACTCGATTGTGAGGTGATATGTCTGTCGCCCTCCCCGCAAAGTAATAAGCAGGGACATTGAATGTCGCCGAGGTGAAGGAGGCGATCGTATCCTGCCCTCAAAGCTGTATTTAAAGCCTTTGTCGCGGCACTAGATGTCTGAAAGTAAGCGGGAGTACCGGCAGCGGCTAGATAGCGGTAAGCAGTCGGTGTATGCTGATTTATTAAGTAACGAAATAGCGATCGCTTGCCAAAAGTATCGATATTCCACTGCCAGCCCGGAATCACGCAATTTATAATTCCAGCTAAGCCAGTATATAGGTTATCTTGCCAAGAAATCGGAGGGTGACTGCCTCTCGGTTTGGCTGCGGATGCCAGGATGATTAAACCTGCGACTCGCTGCGGGTATCTCATTGCTAATTCCAGGGCTAAAATTCCTCCTAAAGACCATCCGATTACCAAGCATTGATTAATTTGAAATCTGTCTAAAAGTGCTTCTAAATCGAGGATGTGATCCGTCATGTCAAAGGAAGTTGAGGTGCGGCTGCTGCCGTATCCCCGCAAGTCAGGGGAGATGGTTTGAAAGCGTTTTGAGAGGTGTTGCGTGAATACTGACATACAGTAACCGGAACCTGGATGTCCGTGCAAGCAGAGGATGGGAAATCCTTGTCCTTCGACAGAAACATTAAGTTTTACGTGGGGCATTTTTTTTAGATATTACTACTAGGAAAAGATCGATGAATCAAAAAAAGTGGCGAACCAGTTTAATCATAGCCGGATTAACAGCAATTTTATGCTGCTGGCAAATTCCTATTTCAGCTCAAATAACGCGCTCGATCGCCCCTCAAGCTCAAACTCAACTCACCGCAGCCCAAAATCTCTTCTCAGCGGGACTTTACCGCCAATCTTGCAATAGCTTGCTTTCTATTTTAAAACTTACTGACTTTAACTGTCAAAACTTAATCGACAATCGACTCTCCCCAACAGAAACAGCAACGATCGAAAAATTACCCAACACTGAAATTGCCGCATCCGGTTTGAGAACTTTAGGCGACGTGCTGCGTTTGACAGGCGCTTTGAAAACATCGGATATCGTGTTAAACCGCAGTTTGCAAATCGCTCAAAAATTGCAGTTAAATCGAGCGATCGCGGCTGCTTATCTTAGTTTGGGAAATACCCAGAGAGCGATCGGCAAACGGCAAGAAGATCTGAGAAAAGATGCTCGGGCTAATTATAACAAAGCTTTAGAATTTTACGAACAGTCGATCGCCCTATCTTCCCGAAACGAACAGTTACAAGCTCAACTAAATAAATTCAGCCTGACTGTCGAAGATCTACCCGATGCAGCTAGCGGCAAATTGTGGCAAGAAATTAAGTTGCAAGTAGATAATTTAGCAGGTACGATCGAATCTACTTACGCCCGCATCCACTTTGCTGAAAGCCTCACTTGTTGGAAACTGCGAACCGGAGATTTTGAGATTAATAACATCTCATTACCCCTGCCACCAGCAGTCAAACACTGCGCTGCGGGAGCTACAATTAAAACAGCAGAAAATCCCGAATTAATTTATCTCGCTCAACTCTTGGCAACTGCCGCCAATGATGCTAAAAAATTAGGCAATTTACGTGCCGAATCCCTTGGGAAAGGAAGTCTCGGCGAGTTGTACGAAATTGCCGGACAAATACCGGAAGCCAAACAATTAACTACCGAAGCTTTAGGCATCGCGCAATCAATTCAAGCAGCCGATATTGCCTATCGTTGGCAGTGGCAATTAGGAAGATTGACGGTAAAAGATCGGGGAGAAAAACAAGGTGCGATCGCGGCTTATCAAGCATCCGTGCAAACCTTGCAATCCGTGCGCAAAGATTTAATTTCTGTCAATCCTGACGTGCAGTTTTCTTTCCGAGATAGCGCCGAACCGGTTTACCGCGAATTGGTAGATTTACTCTTGACAACCGAGGCAAATCCCCAACCGATTCAAGCAAATTTAGCACAAGCAATTCAACAAATAGATGCCCTGCAATTAGCTGAAATCGAAAACTTTTTGCGGTGCACCTTGCCTGCTACAATTGCGATCGATCGCATAGCAGATCCTCAAGCAGCGCTAATTTATCCAATTATTTTAGCAGACAAAATCGCGATAATCTTGCAAGTACCGGGAAAACCGCTAGCTTATTATCAAACACTCGTACCTCGCAAAACAGTAGAAACCACCCTGCAAAGATTGCGCAAAAATTTGAGCGAATCGGGGAACAACCCGGAAGTCATAGATGAAGCGAAAAAAGTCTACAAATGGACGATCGAACCTTTGAAAGCGGAACTCAATAATAACCCTCAAATTGAAACCTTAGTATTTGTTTTGGATGGCGATTTACGTAACATCCCGATGGCAGTGCTTTACGATGAAAAATCCGATCGGTATTTAGTGCAAGATAAATACGCGATCGCCATTTCTCCCCAACTCACACTTTTTGCACCTCAACCGCTAGAAAAAAGGTTAAAAGTCTTTACAGGCGGGATAGGTGAACCGCAAAATATTGACGGTAAAAACTTTGAAACCATCCAGAAACTAAAAGAAGAATTAGAAGGAATCGGCAAAACAGTACCCGCCAGCAAACCTTTACTCGATACTAATTTTACCAAAGACAACATCCACGATCGACTGCGATCGGGCAACTTTTCCGCAGTACATTTAAAAACTCACGGTGTATTCAGTTCCGATCCTGACGAAACTTATATTGTCGCCTACAAACAACTCCTGAAAGGGCAAGATATTGCCAGCTTAATCGCAACCGAAGATGCAGGGCGATCGAACAATATTGAACTGCTAGTTTTGAGCGCTTGTCAAACAGCAGCAGGAGACAATCGAGCAGTTTTAGGACTTGCAGGAATTGCCGTGCGTGCGGGGGCGCGCAGCACTTTATCAACTTTATGGGAAGCGCGGGATACACCGAATACCGAACTGATGTTAAAGTTTTACGAAGAACTTAGAAAACCCGGAGTAACGAGAGCAAAAGCGCTGCATATCGCCCAACAATCACTGTTTGAAAGATATCAGGCAGC
>JBOFTL010000928.1:0-1204 GCA_051652045.1 Microcoleus sp.
ATCAGAACACCCAGAAAAAAGGTTATTTCACCAGCGTTTTCGATCCGACGCTGGAGGAAATAGATGTTTCCTTTGACGAACTGACCGGTCTTGCTGCGACTGTCACCGACGCGGGCCGACAATTGCGCTTGACCCTCAGCTACAATTCCAGCTACGGCAAGTTAGTTTTTTGGACGCTCCAGGGCAAGGATTTTTACTGTCTGGAACCTTGGACTGCTCCTCGAAACGCCATAAATACGGGCGAACACCTGATTTATTTACCGCCTGGAGCTAGCTGCGAAATGTTGGTGCGGATGACGGCAACATTTTTTTGAAAAATGCTTGATATTTCGATCGATGGGTGCTACTATTAGAAATTGTGTGCGGAAACAAAGTTTTAATGGGTCGCTAGCTCAGCGGTAGAGCACTCGGCTTTTAACCGATTGGTCTCGGGTTCGAATCCCGGGCGACCCATTTTTAAAAGCCAAAATAAAGGCAAAAAATCAGCCCAAAATAAATAGCGGGAAGCAGAAATAATTCTGATTTCTGCAAATAACTGTGGATAGATTGCCCAAACCCATGATGCAATGGGTTTCCCTGATTCCTTGATTCCTTGCCTGCCTGATAACATCCTTTGAGAATTTATAGCGGGGACATAGATCGGCGATACCCATTACAAAATCCCTTGCCTAACCTCCTTCTGCAACAAATCCGGAAAGATAATGTGCCGCGATCGGCAAATTGTCTTAAGATTGTCGTAAGAATTGAGCTTGCCCAAGGCCCACTACTAAAAAACGACAATAACTAGGAGGAATATCTATGGCGCTTGTACCTATGCGACTGCTGCTCGATCACGCGGCTGAAAACGGTTACGGTCTGCCTGCTTACAACGTTAACAACATGGAGCAGATCCAAGCAATCATGCGGGCTGCTGACGAAACCAACAGCCCTGTAATCCTGCAAGCTTCTCGCGGCGCTCGCTCCTATGCTGGGGAAAATTTCCTGCGCCACTTGATTTTGGCTGCGGCTGAAACCTACCCTCACATTCCCATTTCCATGCACCAAGACCACGGCAATGCCCCCGGCACTTGCTACTCTGCCATGCGCCAAGGTTTTACCAGCGTGATGATGGACGGTTCTTTGGAAGCGGATGCGAAGACTCCTGCTAGCTACGAGTACAACGTGGAAGTTACTCGGGAAGTAGTGAAAGTGGCTCATTCGATCG
>JBOFTL010000929.1:0-5945 GCA_051652045.1 Microcoleus sp.
AGCTCATTGAGGAATTAGGGGCTCAATCAAAGGTGGAAGTCTATTCAGTGGACAATCCTTATAGCGAATATAAAACAGCAGCGATCCGGATGGTAGATCCGCAAACGAAATAGGTTAGATAACAGGAGGTAGTCATGATAAATTCAAAGGAACTAATTATTCGTACATTAAACTATGTTCCCGATCATTTGCTAGGGGAAGTTTTGAATTTCATTCAATTTCTCATCGAAAAACACTTTCAAGAAACGATAGAAACTCATATCTTGAGTGAGTCTACCCTAGGCAAAGATTGGCTTAGTGCGGAGGAGGATCGAGCATGGCAAGATTTGTAAAAGGTGATGTGGTAGTCGTTCCTTTTCCTTTTTCCGATCTGAGCCAAGCCAAGCGCCGACCTGCTCTAGTGATAGCTTCGCTTCCAGGAGATGACGTTATTTTGTGCCAGATTACCAGCCAAGCAATTCGAGATGATTATGCTCTAAGTATTACAAATGAAGACTTTTCAACTGGCAGTTTGAATCAGAGCAGTAATGTTAGACCTAATCGAATTTTCACGGCAGATAGAAATATTATTCTGTACTCAGCAGGACAGCTCAAACCTGAAGTTTTAGAGCAGGTCATTCTCAAAATAATTGACATCTTAAGGTCATAAGACGATCGTAACTCAACGGTTAAAGATACCCTTAAGAAGCTAAATATCTGGAAGGAGATTAAAATAGATCGTCAATTAAGTTGGTAGAGCGTTTGGGTTTCACAATCAACGGAGAATGGCAAGCTCGCAAACGTTGGGCTTTAACGGTTGAAAATTGGGCGTAGTTTCCCTTTTCTGCGAGTTGTTGGCTATTTTGGGATTTCTTAAGGTATTTTTGGAGGAAGTTGCCGATCGCACTCGATCGCCCCGATCCCAGCTACATCCCAAATCTCAAATCGCATAAGAGATGGAAATTTACTGCACCCGTCCGGGCTGTCTGAGTCCCGTTAACTCTATTCCCGACATCGATGAAAACATAAATCTTGAAGAAACAGAGCAAAAATATTGCGCTGCGTGCGGGATGCCGTTAATTTTGGACAGGCGGTTTTTGCCGGTGCGCCCGCTGTCGCGGGGGGCGTTTGGAGCGACTTTTCAGGGTGCAATCCTGCGTTCCCCGGTGAAACGGCAGTGCGTTGTCAAACGCTTGCAACCCCCGACTCACCTCAATTCTTCGCAGCTTGAAGGGGTGATGAGGGCTTTTCGGCGGGAAGCTGATGTTTTGGACAGGCTGGGAGACAGACACCCGCAAATTCCGGCTTTGTACGCTTACTGCGAGATGCACGTTGTCGTTGCCGGACAAAATGCGGCCGGTGAGGATGTTTCCTGTGACTTAACTGTGCAGCAGCAAGTACAGGAGTTTTTTTATTTGGTGCAGGAATTCGTAGATGGTGAAGATTTGCGCCAGGAAATCGCGCAGCGGGGCAGATTTTCGGAGGCTGAGGTAGTGGATGTGTTGCGGCAAATTTTGCCCGTGTTGCAGTTCATTCACGATAACGGGACTATTCACCGGGATATCAAACCCGATAATATCGTGCGCGATCGCGCCGGGGGCAAGCTATTTTTGATCGATTTTGGGGCGGTGAAACAGGTGGTGGCGGGGGTTTCGGCTCAAAGTTCGATCGTCTTTGGCACTCAGGGTTACGCGCCGCCGGAACAGGTTTCTGGAGAACCGGTGTACCCAGCAACGGATTTGTACGCTTTGGGCGTGACTTGCTTGTATTTGTTGACGGGTAAAAAGCCTCAAGAATTGATGGAATCTGCTACTCGGCGCTGGAATTGGCGGGATTGGGCGACGGCGAGCGATCGCTTGGCTGTTATTTTAGATCGCATGGTGATGCCGGCTCCGGGCGATCGGTTTGCGTCTGCGACGGAGGTTTTGGCTGCTTTGTCGGGGGAGATACCCACAGGGGCGATCGCACCTGCGGTTAAGGGCGCGATCGAGCTTGAGGCAGATCCAGTTAAAATTGACGATCGCAGCGATGCGATTAGTTTGACTGCCAGTTTGGCTGCTAATTTGGCGGAGGAAACTGAGGATGATTCGGGTTTTCGAGAACTCAATATTAGAGAATTGTGGTCTCGGGCGGCGATCGCGGGTTCAGGTAGTTGGTTGCTGGCGATCGCTTTTGCCAGTTTTTTGGGTACAGTTTGGCTCGGCCTTTTGATGTGGCTGCTGGTTTTGGGCGGAGTCATTTTTGCTCAATACCGCCCCCTGAAACAAAAGATTTATTTTTTTATTACTTTAGTCGTTACTAATGCAATCATTTTCACGTTGTTTCCAGCTTGGTCAATTTTAAATCCGTTTCAATTGGGAGTTCAAGGCTTTGTTATCGTAGGACTGCTCACTGTTTTAGCCATTTTGCTGTCGTACATTTTAATGGGAGTAGCGCGACTTGCTTACAGGTTCATTTTACCACTTTTAAGAAAACTGATTAACGAACTGATTTGATTGAGAAACAACTTATGCGCGATAAAAATGAAACTCTTTGGCTGTTAATTTCTATAGCGCTAGCAGGTTTTTTAAGTGCGGTGGTTTTGTGGTTGTTGGAAAAAGCAGGTTTTCCGCCCCATACGGATTTTAATATTTACAAAACCTCGGGTGAAAATACGTTGCAATCCCCGACAAATTTTAGCTTTGATGTCAACAAGCGGATCGGTGCGGGGGAAATCAAACTCATCGAAAAAGAAGATGTAAATCTAGAAAGACCGGAATTTAGAGATGCAAAAAATAGAGGAATTGAGGCAATGGCTGCGGGCAATTACAAGCAAGCAGTGAATTATTTTCAACTAGCATTGAGATATTGCTACAACGCACCCGAAACTAGGATTTATTTGAATAACGCTCGCATCGGCAACGGCAAGGCACATACGATCGCCGTGGTAGCCCCGACTGGCAGCCAACCGAATGCTGCTTTGGATATCTTGCGAGGTGTCGCTCAAGCTCAAACGGAGGTAAATCAAGCCGGCGGAATTAATGGCGTGCCGCTAAGAGTCAAAATTGCTAACGATGACGATCGTCCGGCTGTAGCGAAACAAGTTGCTTCGGCTTTAGTGAAAAGTCGGGAAGTTTTGGCTGTCGTGGGACACCACACGAGCACGGCAACTTTAGCAGCTTTGCCGATTTACGATTTGGGGAAATTGCCACTGATTTCGGGAACTAGCACTGCTGTTAAACCTGCTAATTTGAGTCCCTATTTTTTTCGGACTGTTCCTACTGCTTATGTGGGAGGTAGAGCTTTGGCAGATTATATGCTAACTAGATTGAACAGGCGCAATGTGGCAGTTTTTTTCACTCCTAAAAGTGCTTACAGCGAGTCTTTGAAGTCGGAGTTTGTCGCTGCTATTTCTCTAGGCGGAGGGCAAGTTGTGGCGGAATTCGACTTGTCAAATCCGGCTTTCAGTCCTGCCAATAGTATCGAACAAGCGATCGATCGCGGTGCTCAAGCTATTATGTTGAGTCCCGATTATGAGGTTTTGGATAAGGCTTTGCAGGTGTTGACGGTAAATAACAGGCGGCTGTTCGTATTGGGAGATATGGGGACGATGTACAGCAAGACGACTTTGGAAGTGGGAGGGGCGTCGGCTGTGGGGATGGTGATGGCTGTGGCGTGGCACATTGAGGGCGATCGCACTTCGCCGTTTGCCAAGCGATCGAGGAATCTGTGGAAGGCCGATGTGGGCTGGGTGACGGCGATGGCTTACGATGCGGCAATCGCTGCTGCTGCTGCGATCGAACGCAGTCCCACCCGTCAAGGAATTCAAGAGGTACTTTCGGCTTCGGATTTTGTCGCCCAGGGGGCGGCTGGAGAGATTCGATTTTTGTCTTCGGGAGTGAGAAATATGCCGGTGCAACTCGTGAAAGTGAATCGAGTCAGTCAGTCTCGATCGGGTACGGGTTACGATTTCGTACCGATGAAATAACTCTTGCGATTTTAGATTTTAGATTTTGGATTTCCCAACGATAATAGCGAGGATCGGGCAACTTAACTAACTGCAAAACCATCGTACTGGCGGATAAAAGGAGAATGATAGGCTAGGACAATATCTGTTTTAGGAATGCCAGCTTCAATAAGTTCGTTAGCTACGCCGACTTCCGTACCGTCGTACTGAACCCACAGCTTCTCTTCTCTAAGATCGATGTGAATCAGAACGCCGTACACACGTTTTTTTTGAAGCCATCCAGCGCGTAAAACTTGATATCGATCGCGATCGATATCGAACAAAACGCCCATCTTGATTTCACCATAGGCAGGTTTGATTTGGCCGTGGGCAATTAGAATTTCTTGAACGATCTGTCTGTATTGATTTATCTTATCCATTGCACTATTCTCCGCTCTTCTACATCATAGATCGCCAAATAAAGTTGATATTCTATTACTCCTTCTTGAATAAATTTGCATTTGCACATCTCCATAGTCTACAGGAAAAGGATCGTGGGTAATCCGCCATCCTTCTGCAAGGAGAGCATCTTTGACAACACCATGAAATAAATCTTTTGCCATCACCGCGTCCTTTGCCATCAACTGTTGAATACAACAGAAATCTTGCACCATTCTCAACAAACTTATAGAACCTGGAAGGTCCCGTGAAGATATTGTCCTCGCCTTCCATCCACCCCGCTTGCACCAGTTTACATAATTTGCAGCCGTATGAGACGATCGCGATCGGATAGTAGCGATTGAATAATCAAAATTAAATCTGCTTGTTGGCGACTTCAACTAATATTTTGGCACACTATGTACGGAAGACCCGATCGTGTCCCGTAGATTGCCATAACAAAAACTATTCGTAGTGTAAACTTTAGTCCGTTCTCTGTTGCAGACTAAAGTTCACACTACAAACCTTGCCGATCGCGCTCGATCGACCGAATACGATAGCGACTCAATCGACTAAAGCGTCAAAGACTGAGGATTTGTCTCGATTAATTTCGCTAAATCCTGCAAGAATGACGCAGCATCAGCACCGTAAATAATTCGGTGGTCGCAAGTAATGTTAACCTGCATTTGTCGCTTCACTCCCATCAAACCTTCCTCATTGGCAACTACCTGCGGGCGAGAAGAACCGATCGCCAAAATTGAGCCTTGATTGGGTGGTAAAATAGCGTCAAATTTATCTACGCCAAACATTCCCAAATTGGAAACAGTAAAAGTTCCCGTGCTGTACTCCTCCGGCTTCAACTGCTTGGCGCGAGCTCGATCGACCAAATCCTTCCAACTGCGGGATAGCGAATAAAGATCGAGGCGATCGGCATTTTGCAGCACCGGCGTAATTAAGCCGCCTCCATCCATTGCCACCGCAACAGCAACATTAATATCGGCACGATATTGAATAGCCGACTCCACATAACTGGCATTCAGCAGGGGATGTTTTTGTAAAGTTACTGCTACTGCTTTTGCCAACAGCGCCGTCATCGTGACGCCTTTCGACTTAATTTGTTTGTAGAGTTTGTCCAGATTGTCAGTAGTAATTGTATAGCCAACGCGGAAACAAGGCACGCTCAAACTGTGTTCCATATTCCGCACTACAGCATTTTGCAGCGCATTCATCGGTACTGTTTGGCCTGCAACTGCGGCGGCGGGAATCGCTTTAGCTGCGGCGGGTGCGGGTTTGACGGCGGCAGGTGCTGGCGCAGCGGGTGCGGGAATTGCAGAAACGATCGCGGGTTGTTGCACAGGCGCTGGTTGAGTTTTACCCGCCGCAGCTTCCACGTCCTCTGCTACGATCCGACCGTGAGGGCCTGAGCCTTGGATGGCATTTAAGTCTACTTTAAGGTCCTTCGCCAACTTGCGCGCGCGGGGAGAAACAATGCTGCGGCCGTTTTGGCGGCTGACATTTTGCTGCAAACCTCCAGAAGTTGCTGCTGCTGCGGCGACGGGAGCAGCCGGAGCCGGGGCGGGAGCTGCGGCGGGAGCGGTGGCGG
>JBOFTL010000930.1:0-5427 GCA_051652045.1 Microcoleus sp.
GATTTAAATCCTTTAGCTGTCGATTTGTGCAAGGTGGCTTTGTGGATTGAAGGGTTTTCAAAAGGTTTGCCCTTGAATTTTTTAGACCACAGAATTAAGTGCGGCAATTCTTTGGTGGGAGTGTTGGATATCCAATGTTTGGATTCAGGCATCCCGGATGAGGCGTTTAAACCTGTAACCGGGGATGATAAAACTCTAGCTGCTAAGTTGAAAAAATCGAATAAAAAAGACCGCCAAGCTATAGAAAGCGGTCAACTTTCTTTGAATTTTGTTTATGCAGAAACCCAACGCACTGAATATGCTGCGAATTGGCGCGATTTGGGAGAAATACCCGAAACCACGGCGGCAGAAGTCAAACAAAAACAAGCGCGATACCAACAAAGTCGCAGTCAAAATAATGTCAGGTGGTGGCAGGATTATGCGGCGTGTAATTTGTGGACGGCGGCGTTTTTTATGCCCTTGACGGAACAGAATTTGCAGTTGTTACCGACAACGGCGGCGTTGAATCAGTTATTGGGGGGGAATCCAATCACGCAAAGGGTTGTCGATGAGGCGAATTGGTTGGCGGAAGAAAAGCGGTTTTTTCATTGGTGTTTGGAGTTTCCCGAAGTGTTTGAAGGTGGCGGGTTTGATTGTGTCTTGGGCAATCCGCCTTGGGAAGTATTACAACTGAAAGAACAGGAATTTTTTATAGCTTTTGCTCCAGAGATTGCTAAACTTTCGGCAGAAGAACGGAAGTTAGCAATCAAACAATTACCTAAAACAAATGAATCGCTTTTACAAAAATTTGAGGATGCTAAACATTCTGCAGAATGTCAAAATAAGTTTTTTAGAGAAACTGAACGCTTCAGATTAACAGCAAAAGGTAAAATCAATACTTATGCTCTATTTGCAGAAACTATTTACCAAATAATGTCTCCCAAGTGTAATGCAGGAATTATTTTACCAAGTGCTATCGCTACCGATGATTCAACCAAATTTTTTGTTCAAGAACTGATTGTGAATGATTTGATTAGCAGTTTCTATGATTTTACTAATAGAGGCTACATATTTTCTGATACAGAGAGTACGTTTTCTTTTTCATTACTCACTTTATCCAAACTCAATACATCTAAAATTCAGATAGCTGCTCAAATATGGCAAATTAATCATCTTAAAGATCGACTACGAATATATAATATTAGTAGTGATGATATTCGGAAATTAAATCCTAATACTTTAAATCTTCCCATAATTAGGTCATCGAATGACAAGCATATAATGCTCGAAATTTATAACAGAGTTCCTATTTTTCACGATCTCACAAAAAATCCTTCACAAAAGTGGGATTTCGCTCAAAAGCAAGGACTATTTAACATCACATCAGATAACGGTATTTTCAGAAAAAAGAATGAACTAGAAATTTTTGGTTTTAGTCTTTCTGGTTATAATTTTACTAAAGAATCATCCGTATATTTACCACTCTACGAGTCTAAGTTTATCGATCATTTCAACCATCGAAAAGCCTCTTTTGAGGGGATTGACGACAGCAAAATATATGGCATCCGTCCGTTAACAAATAAGGCTACTTTATTACAACTAAATAATCCTTACTGGGGTATACTACCAAGATATTGGGTATCTCAAGAAGATGTTAAATCAAGTATTCCTGATTTTTGGAAATATTCATGGCTTCTAGGTTTCCGAAGAACTATTAGTGCTGTGGCTGATTCACGAACTGTTACATTTGCAGTAATTCCCTTAGTGGGTGTTGGAGATTCTATGCCACTAATTTTTCCCAAGCATGAACCCAAAGAAAATTGTGTTTTGGTTGCCAATTTTAATTGTTTGGTTTTTGATTACATTACTAAACAAAAAGCTAGTGGCGGTAATCTCAGTTTTTATGTTGTTTACCAACTCCCCATCATTCCTCCAGACTGGTACACCCCAGAAGACATAAAATTTATCAGCGACAGAGTATTAGAACTCGTTTATACAGCATGGGATATGCAACCTTTCGCGCAAGACATGGGATATGACGGCCCGCCCTTTATTTGGAACGAACAACGGCGCGCCATTTTACGCGCCGAATTAGACGCTTATTACGCCAAACTTTACGGACTCACCCGCGACGAACTGCGTTACATACTAGATCCCAGCGATGTTTTCGGCCCCGATTTCCCCAGTGAAACATTCCGAGTTTTGAAGAATAACGAGATGAAGAAATATGGAGAATATCGCACTCAGCGACTGGTGTTGGCGGCGTGGGATATGTTAGGATTTTAACTGATTTTATTTGAGAATAAATCGAAACTATACCAGACGCAAGCAAAATTAAAAATACTAGGTTCGATCGCGCCATATTGCAGTAGAATAGGTTACAAAACAACTCAAACTCAAGGATATAAGACAAGTTAATTTGGTAAAGCTTATATGCAATTTAAAGAAATACTATCATAGTAAAATATGTACGATCGAGAACAAATTAAAAACCTTTGTGGCACGGAAGCTTTGGATTATTTAAGCAATAAAAATCGAGGTGGTACTAGCAATCAAAAAGGGAATGACTATGAAAATAATTTTGCTGTCTGCAAACTAGCATTATTATCAAAAAGCACCATCGAAGGAAACGAAACCATAAAAATTTACAGTCAAATTTTAGCCTTTATCGATGATTTAGTAATTGAATTTGCTGGCAGCAACGTTTTTGAACATTACCAGCTTAAAAATAGTAAAAATGTAAGTTGGGGAACGGGCTTAAAATCCATAGCCGATGATTTTCAAAAGCAACAAGAACTAAATCTAGCCCTTTCTAAAAATTCAAATCTTTATCTAGTTATTTCCGATCGCACCTCCTGTGATGCCCTCACTCAAAACATCCCTAACAATATTAAGCCCTACAGCCAAGTTATCTACTTTCCCCCCGAACCAAACTTAATAAAAATTGTCGCGCAAGACCCCGATATTCGAGAGGCGATCGAATATTTGTCAGCTTTTGAAAAACCAGCCCCAGACAAGATAGAGTGTGTCGTGACGGTACTGCTAGGTGCGTGGCTGTGCAGCGATAAATCTGGTGTTTCCGTCGCGGAAATCCTCAATAAAGCCCGAGAATCAACCCCCTCTTATATCCGTTCTTTCAGCCAGGAATCGCAACTCGACCCCGAAGTAGAAAATATTTTAAACAAGATCGACAATTTCTCCTATAATCTGAGTAAAGGTTTCCTACACTGGAGCTATGGAGGTGGACTCGAAGAGGGGACATTGACCTACAGTATTGACACTGACAGATTTAGGCAGTTTCAAGAACTGATTAAGAAAAATAACCCGACTTCCTTCGAGCAATTAGAGACGTTTTTGATATGACCCGAAGATACTCATCCCTTGCTAGCGATCGCACTCGTTCTTTACTCGATACTTTAGCAGATAAAAGTATCGACGCTCGACTGTATCAAAAAATCATGACAGAACTGGGAACGAGCCTTGGTGATGCCCTTCTCAACAAAATAGATAACAAACAGGAAAGCCTCTACCTCGCTGCAACTGTAGAAGATGCTGATTTTTTAGCAAAAGGAATCTTGAACCGAGTGGAAACTCAACTCAGTTCTGTTGCTTTTGCTTGCTTTTGGAATCAAAGGTTCTCGCCCTTTGAAATAGAAGATTTGCAAGCAGCACCTATTATCAAAAAATACCAAGAGAAACCAACAGGGAAAGTAGATAATTTAGTAGTAATTAAATCCATCATTTCAGGAGCCTGTGTCGTAAAAACAAATCTAATGAACCTCATTCAAACCATCGTACCCGATCGAATTTTCATTGTAGCTCCTGTCATGTATTTCACAGCGCCAGAAAAACTCAAGCAAGAATTTGAGAAAGAAATTTGCGAAAAATTCCAGTTTCTCTACTTTGCTGAAGATGACGAACGCACTCCTGAAGGCGAAGTAATTCCCGGTATTGGGGGAATGATTTACGAACGCCTGGGCTTTCAAGGACAAGACGACAAAAATAAATACATTCCTGAAATTGTCAAACAACGCCGCGATCGAATCGTGAAAGTTTCTGTATGAAAATCACCGTCAAAGTTTTGAAGAATAATGAAATTAGAAAATACGGAAAATATCGTACTCAAAAATTAGTATTGGAGGGTTCGGATAAAATGATATAACCGTTGTTTCGCTTAAGCGCCAAAGTAAAGAAGGGCTAAAGCCCTACAACGGCTCTACAACAATTTATTATTAGGAGGAACTATGTACGAATATCGAAAACTCAACCGTGAACAACAGCAAAAATTAGTTGAAGAACGTTTACAAAAAGGACATCCACCCCATACACCGCCCCACTTAGTAACAAACCAACCTTATTATTTAATAACAGCCGCCTGTTATGAACATCAACATCGCTTGAATACTTCCGCCCGCCGTCAACTTTTATTCGATCGGTTATCTGAAGTATTCATCCATCAAAACATTAAAATTTATGCCTGGGTGATTTTGTCCAATCATTATCATATTTTAACATCAACTGTTGATTTTAAATGGTTGAGTAAAGAGTTAAGATTAATTCATGGTAGAACAGCCCGTCAGTGGAATTTAGAAGAGCGAGTGACAGGAAAGTTTTGGTGTTCTTATAGCGATCGCGCTATTCGAGATGAGCAACATTATTATCAGGTTTTAAATTATCTTCATTATAATCCGGTTAAACATGGTTTGGTCAATTCACCTTATGATTGGGAATCTAGCAGCGTCCATCAATATTTAAAAGAAAAAGGGAGAGAATGGTTAAGAAGTTGTTGGGTTGAGTATCCTGTTAAAGATTACGGTCAAGCATGGGATGTTTAATCAAATTGTTGTTGCGCTTGAGCGCAATCTTCACAATCAAGATGGGCTAAAGCCCAACAACGAATTAAAAAATAAAATTATCCGAGTGTTGGAGTTGGGAAATTAGTATTAGCTGCGCGGGATATGTTAGGATTTTAATAGGTACGCAGTTGCTTCGGCGCGTTACGTACAAGGAGATAAAAACATGACAGCATTAATTTTAAACAATCCAGAAACCGCCCCCATCACCGACGAACAATTTTATCAACTTTGCATCGTCAACCGCGAGTTAAAATTAGAACGCACAGCCAAAGGAGAATTAATTATTATGCCACCTACCGGAGGAGGAACCAGCAAGCGCAATTCTGATATTAACTTTGAGTTGAGTCTGTGGAACCGCCAAACTCAATTAGGAATAACTTTCGACTCATCGGGCGGATTTAAACTACCAAATGGCGCAGATCGATCTCCCGATGCTGCTTGGATAAGCCTAGCAAAATGGGAATCCCTCACCCCCGAACAGCAAGAGAAATTTCTGCCACTTTGCCCCGATTTTGTCATAGAATTGCGTGAAGCGAAGCTATCCCGTAGGGAATCGCCCAGCGACCCCTTAAAACACATGCAATACAAAATG
>JBOFTL010000931.1:0-1422 GCA_051652045.1 Microcoleus sp.
GATCCCAATATGCAATGTATTGATGAGAGTTGGGTCATCTATACAGAATCTCCATTTGTAGTAGCTAAACGAGAGAAAGACTTGACTCGGGAATTAAATCCCGCTTGAAATCTAAGTAGCAGGAATCAGCAAGACAGGAAGTGCGATCGTAAATTCAGAACCTTGACCCAAAACAGAGTTGACTTCCAGCAAACCCTTGTGTTTTTCAGTGACAATTTGATGCGCGATCGCCAATCCCAATCCCGTGCCTTTGCCAACTGCTTTAGTCGTAAACAAATGGTCGAACATCCTCTGTTTCACTGCTTCTGAGATTCCCGTGGCGTTATCTTTAATTCTCACGCAAACTGAGGTGTTATTGTTAATACATTCAGTGGTAATAGTAATCACATTCGGACTTGCTTGAATTTCGGCGAAACTGCGTCTTTGATTCGATTCTTCTAAGGCGTCGATCGCATTTGCTAGAATATTCATAAATACCTGATTAAGTTGTCCGGCAAAGCATTTAACTTGGGGAATCTGACCGTAGTTTTTGATGACTTTAATTTCCGGACGATTTTCGTTAGCTTTGAGGCGGTGTTTGAGAATCAAAATCGTGCTGTCGATTCCTTCATGCAGGTTGAAGGCAACGGGAGTATCGCTATCTGCACGAGAAAAAGTTCGGAGTGAAGTGCTGATATTGGCAATGCGATCGACTCCTGTTTGCATTGAACTCACCAATTTGGGTAAATCTTCGCGCGCGAATTCTAGATCTATTGTTGCGATTTTATCTTCAATTTCTGCATCGGAATTGGGATATTTTTCTTGATATAAATCGATTAAACCAAACAAATCTTTGATATAATCGAGGGCAGGTGAAATGTTACCTGCTAGGAAGCCCACAGGATTGTTGATTTCGTGGGCGACACCTGCTACCAAATTTCCTAAAGCCGACATTTTCTCATTCTGCACCAATTGCAATTGCATTGTTTGCAGTTCTTTTAAAGTTTGTTCTAATTGCTGAGATTTCTGGCTTAGCTGTTGGGCATAAATTTGGGATTGTTGGTAGAGTCTGGCATTTTCCAGAGAGATTGCAGCTTGGGAACACAGAAATTTGAGCAACTCAACGCGATCGCTAGTAAACGCCCCTTTTATCGGCGAGTTTTCTAAATACAATACGCCAATTAGTTTGCCTTGATTCAGTATGGGAGTACACAGCCAACTTTGGGGTTGGTGTTTAATGAAATAGGCATCGCTAACAATACAGGGATGGGTTTTAGCATCGGTAATCAGGGTTTCTAAAGTACGATTTACATAGTGAACTACGGCGGTGGGGAAATGCTGACACTCATCTACAGGCTTAGGAGAAAAACACCGCATCTCATTATCTAAATATTTGATAACCACTTCTAACTCACCGTCGCGATCGAGAAATAAAGCCGCTTT
>JBOFTL010000932.1:0-11432 GCA_051652045.1 Microcoleus sp.
AAATAGTTCAATCTCAAATTATTGAAAATTGGGAAGCTGTTGATGAGCCAGTGCATTTGAAAACAATTCGCGATCGCCTCCTCAGAAATCAGCACCGTGCCAGCAGGTTATTAGGATTATATCAAAAAATATTGACACTCTCAGACCAAGGAGAAATCTGTAGGGGCGGTGCCCCCGTGCCCGCCCCTGCTCCCGTGCCTACCCCAGGGGGGATCGAAGCCGATAACACCCCCGAACAAACTGAATTGCGACTGAGCGGATTAGTGGTAAAACGAGGCAGTAAATTAACTGTAAATAATCGCATTTACGCAGCTATATTTAACGAAAAATGGGTAGAAAAATCCCTGTGCGACTTGCGCCCTTACGCCGAATCACTAACAGCATGGATTGCCTCAAATTGTCAAGATGAATCTCGATTGTTGCGCGGTCAAGCATTGCAAGATGCGCGAGAATGGGCTGCTGATAAAAGCTTGAGTACCCAAGATTATCAATTTTTAGCTGCCAGCCAAGAAGCGGAATTTGCCGAATTGCACGATCGCGAACAAAAAAATCAAGCCGAAATAGAATTATTGCGCCGGGAAAAACAGTTATTAGAAGAACTTTCTGCAGAACAAGAACTTAGGAAATCGACTCAAATTAAACTCTGGCGCGAAGAGAGACTGAAAGTCCAAATATTTAGCGTCAGTTCTATTTTGCTGATTTCGATTTTAATTGCTGCTTTTTGGGTGAAACCGTCAATTGAGGAAAGAAACCACAAAATTCTCACTCTCTGTTTGTTTTCGGAAACGCTATTTGCCGCGAACAAAAAACCGGAAGCTTTAATCGAAGCTATTAAAGCTGCCAAAGAAATGAATCGATCGCTCGGAGTTCGATCGAACTTACAAGTTCGGGTTTTAACTGCACTCGATCGAGCTATTTTCAGTTTTAAGCAGCGCCCGATTTTGCCAATTTTAATGTCTAATCTAGGCTTGCTTAATTTTAGTCCAGACAGTCAACTTTTGGTGGCAGCTAGCGACGATCGCACTTTAAAAATTTGGCACAGAGACGGCAGTTTAAAAGCTGTTTTAAAAGGTCACAGCGATCGCATTATTAATGTCAGTTTTAGTCCTGACAGCCAAAGGTTGGTTGCGGTGAGCGAGGATAATACAGTTAAAATTTGGCAAGTTGATGGCAAGTTGATGCAAACTTTTCCAGCAGAAAGCGATCGAGTGAATGGCATTATATCCAACCAACAATCTTCAATAATTACCTCTGGAATTGCTGGGGATAATTTTAAAACATGGAAGTTGCCGCACTGGGAAATTGACGGGACATCGATCGAACCTTTCCCGAGACACAAAAGTGCTGCAGGCAGTGTGATTGTAAGTCCTGATGGCAGGGCGATCGCGAGTGTTAGCAATGATGGTAAGGTGATGTTGTGGAATTTGAATGCTGAGGATTTACTGGTACAGGGCTGCAATTTAACCCGCAATTCTTCTCAGGTACAGTCCGCGATTAATGAAATCGATCGCCACCTTTGCGACGAAATTAGCGATAAATAGTTGATAGTTGATAGTTGATAGTTGTAGTGCGAGCGTCCCCGCTCGCGATCGATTGATAGTTAATAGTTGATAGTTGTAGTGCGATCGTCCCCGCTCGCGATCGAAGGATTTATCGAGGTGATAGCTAACCCGGATTTAGGATAAGTCATGTATGCTTGAATTGAGCAGCAAATAATCAATCATAGGTAAGGTCGATCGGTGTATTCAACCTTAGAGCAAAAATACCACCGCTTGGAGGCACAGTTAAGCGCTGGCGTCATCGCCCTCGGCGGCATCTTCTGCACGGGTACTTTCTGGTATTGGCTGGTGGAAAAATGGCCTTTGCTCGATGCCGCTTACATGACTGTATTTACTTTAGCAACAGTCGGCTACGGCGAAATTCACCCCCTGGGAAAACGCGGGCGAATGTTTACCATGTGCCTGATATTGATGGGGGTTATTGTAATTGGTTATATCGTCAACCGCTTTACAGAAGCGCTGATTCAAGGCTATTTTCAAGAAGGAGCAAGAATTAGGCAGCAGCGGCGTTTGGTGGATTCTTTAAGCGGGCATTACATTCTCTGCGGTTTCGGGCGCACCGGGCGTCAAATTGCCTTAGAATTTGAGGCAGAAAATATTCCTTTTGTGGTGGTAGATTCTTCGGCCCAGTCAGTTCAAGTTGCCTTAGTGCAGGGATATACGGCAATTCAGGGAGATGCGACTCTGGACGAAACTTTGGTGAATGTCGGGATCGATCGCGCCCTTTGTATAGTAGCAGCTTTGCCTTCAGATGCGGAAAATTTGTATACCGTACTGTCAGCAAAAACTCTCAATCCGAACGTGCGGGCCATCGCCAGGGCGACAACAGAAGAAGCGGTGAAAAAGTTGCAGCGGGGCGGTGCCGATGCGGTAGTTTCCCCTTACATTACGGGAGGAAAAAGAATGGCTGCTGCTGCTTTGCGCCCTCAAGTTATGGATTTTGTAGACGGCATTTTGACGGGAACGGATCGTTCTTTTTACATGGAAGAATTTCTGGTAAATCCTAATAGTTGCACCTATGTCGGTCAAACTTTGAGAGAGGCGAAATTGCGATCGCAATCGGGGGCCTTAGTGTTAGCAGTGCGGCGCGATGACGGCACTTTAATTGTCGGGCCGACAGGAGAAACTGCGATCGAAGGTGGAGATATGCTAATTTGTTTGGGTACAGCCGAACAACTGCGAGCCCTCAATCAAATTCTCAGCCCGCTGAATTCTGGCTTTCCCCGCCCACCCAAACAACCAATCGATTTTAGATTTTAGGTTTTAGATTTTAGATTTTAGATTAACTGATTTGAGTTGAGGAACGAAACCCAACAAAGTAGTAGGTTGGGTTGAGGAACGAAACCCAACATCTGCCGGTTTTGTTGGGCGGAGTGAAACGGAGGGTTCACTATTGCTCTACCCAACCTACAATTTTCTAATTTCTTCCTCTCTCTCCCAAATTTACTCGCACTTTAAACCTGCGGCGGCTGCTGTCGGAAATTCGATCGGCACAAAAGTCACGCCAAACTGTTCCTTAGAACACTTGACAATATGCACTAATTTAGGTTGAAAATTTTTGCGATCGCCCCTTTCAAACTCAATCTTTCCGGTGGCTCCTTCTGCGCTAAAATTTGAATTGGCAATAGTTTTTTGCATCCCTTCGCGGCTGGGTTGCTGCTGCTCTTCTATAGCTTTAATCAGCGTCTTAGCTGCATCGTAGGTTAATGCAGTTCGGTGACTGACATTTCCTTCCCAAAGCTGGCGAGTATTCTCAAGAAATTGGCGGTTGGGAGAGTTTAAATGATGCCAAGAAACAGATACTAGCATTTTGTCAAAAGACGGTAACTGAGCGGTAGCTTCTAAAGTTTTTTGACCGTAGATTCCCCCGGTTCCTACAAACCAATTTTGGTCTAAATTTGCTTTAAAAAGCGCCACCGCATTGTTCAAAGCTGTCTCCTGGTGTCCCGGACTTACAAAGATCGTTGTTTTCTCTGACGGGGTTTGCCTGACTTCTTGCAGGGCTTTTTTCACGTTAAAGTCGCTTTGTGATAGATCGAATTCGGTTATTTTGGCAATCTTGCCACCCCGTTCTCTAAACTGTTTTCTGAATTCTTCCCATGTAGAAGAAGTAGCTTCGCTTTTGGTGTTGTAGAAACCGGATACTGTGTTTTGACCTTGTTTTTCCATCAAATACTTCGTTAATACTTCAACACTAACTTTAGTTCGAGGCACCGTTCTAAAGAAAAAATTTCGGCGGTTTTCTGTAAGTTCTTCTGTCGTACTGCCGGGGGAAATTAATACTAACTTATTGCGATCGTAAATATCAACGGTGGAGACTGTCATTTCGTTAGTGTAGTGACCGATCGCACCTAAAACACCGCCGAGTTTGACTAGGGAATTAGCGCGGGCGATCGCCTCTGTTTTCTGATTGGCATCGTTAGCAATTATAACTTGCAAACCTCTGCCCTTAACAACTCGATTTTCCTGAAATTCTAAACCGTTGAGGTTGCGATCGATCTCTGAATTGAATAACTTTAAATTAACTTCTGTTTGCGCTTGAGCGACCCCCCGCAAGATTTCCTGAGCCAAATCGATATCGACTCTACCTTCCTCATTTTTGCGAACGGGAACGATAACGGCGATCGTGTCATAATCCACTTTTTGCGCTCTTAACAAAGCATTATTCATGTAGATTAAAGTTTCAGGATCTCTGCGTTCTTCTTCCTGCCACGACCTTTTAAATGAATTAAATGCTTCCCGATAATTGGATTGGGTAAAGTTCTTAACTCCCCCTTGCTTGATGCGGGGAGTGGAGGTTTCTAGGAGCGATTCTTCACCGCAGCTTAAAGCATCACCAAATACTAAAGGACAAGTTTTTGGAGTCAAAATGCTGTGAAGTAACAGGGCGATCGCACCTCCTGTAATTACACCAATTCCTAATAAAATAAACCGCATTTTATCAAAACGCTTGCCTGCTTTCTGTGACGATTGAGGTGAGATTGAAGCATTGTTTGGCGACTGTTCCGCTATATTCCCAGGCGGCGGCGATAGCGATTCGCAGATCGAGTTTAAATCCTGCAAAACATCAGCAGCAGATTGGTAGCGATCTCGGAAATTGAAGCGTACCATTCTGTTTAAAATCGCTTTTAAATCATCGCTAATCTGAATCGCAGGTCGATCGGGCGTTGAGTAATGCCAAATGAGTTCGGCAGTTTCGCAATCGGGACGGAGAACGTTGGGATTTCTCCCGGTAAGAGCTTGAATGGCGATAATTCCTACTGCGTAAATATCATTGCAGGGGTGCGGTACAGAACGCGGATCGCATTGTTCGATAGGCATATAACCGATAGTACCGATCGCCTCCGATGTTAATATTTCACCTGTAGAATTAGTGGCTAAAGTGGCGATTTCCTTGACAGCTCCAAAATCAATTAAAACAATTTGTTCGTCCGATTCGCGCCGCATTAAGTTAGCAGGTTTAATGTCGCGGTGTACGATACCTTCCCCGTGAACAAACTCTAAGATTTCCAGAACTTCTCGCAAAAAATCAACAACTTCTCTCTCAGTCCACTGCCTATCGGGAGTAATTTCTTGACTGAGCCGATGTCCTTGAATGTATTCTTGAACTAAGTAAAAACAGTCGTTTTCTTCAAAGCGATCGAACAATTCGGGAATCCGCGAGTTGCTACCGAGGCGTCGCAAAGCGCTAGCTTCCCTTTCAAACCGCCTCCTTGCTATTTCTAAGACGCGCGGGTCGTTTGATTCTGGAAAACGAATTTCTTTAACCACAAACAGAGGACGCTCGGGTATGTGTGAATCCATAGCTGTATACGTCCTACCAAACCCTCCCTCACCTAATGTATCGATAATTTCGTAACGATCGTGCAGCATACATCTTGATTGCAGATACATACATTTTTCGGTATTTATTAACTGACGGCGATCTTGAATGTTAATTTTGCCGCATTTTTACAGTTAGATCTGTTAAGTTTTATAGAAATTAGAGCGCGCGCGATCGAGCAAGGTTCGTAGTGTTCATATCTTGCACCATTTTCAATAGCCTGTTGGGCCTAAGTCCCTACCTGTGATTTATCTGTACCTCACTTACCGGAAATTTGCTGTAAGTCCGCAAAATAGAGAGGACTGAAGTCCTCACTACAAACTAATATTATTTAACTTGCGACTATTGGCAAAGTAATGATAAATTCTGTTCCCTTTCCGATTTGAGAATTTACTTCTATTTTACCTTGATGTTTGTCAACGATTTGATGGGAAATAGCCAACCCCAATCCGGTTCCTTTGCCGATCGACTTGGTTGTGAAAAATGGATCGAATATCTGTTGTGCTGTGGTGGGTTCCATCCCCGGCCCGTTATCCCAAATTTTAACGGTGACGGTGTTTTCGGCGGCAACTTCCGTAGAGATCCAAATCCTGGGAAGAAAGTTTTTGTTGGTTTTTTTGACCTCTTCCAGCGCGTCGATCGCATTGCCGATGACGTTCATAAATACTTGATTCAGTTGCGCTGGATAGCATTCTACAGGGGGTAAAATGCTGAATTCTTTAATAACTTCGATGCCTTGTTTGATCCGGTGATTGAGAATTACTAGAGTGCTGTCAATTCCTTCGTGAATGTCGGCAGGTTTTTTTTGACCGTCCGATCGGGAAAAGTTGCGCATTGATGTCACGATTTCGCCGATGCGATCGGCTCCCATTTTCATTGAAGACAGAGTTTTTGGTAAATCTTCTTTGATAAATTCGAGTTCGATATCTTCGATACGGTATTGAATCTCTGCAGCGGGAGTGGGATAGGATTCCTGATAGAGGTTGAGCAGTTCTAGCAAATCTTCAATGTATTTATTGGCGTAATCTATATTACCCCGAATGAAGTTTACCGGATTGTTAATTTCGTGAGTGACTCCCGCAACCATTTGACCGAGAGATGACAGTTTTTCGGTTTGAATTAGTTGGGCTTGAGTTTGTTTGAGTTCAGTGGTGTAGTCGCTAACTCGCTGAATTAATTCGTTGAAAGAAGTGGCAAGAACTCCTATTTCATCTTCTGTGGTAACGGGTACTTGCAGGTTGAAATTGGATTCGCGGGCGACTTGTTGGGCGACGCCGGTGACGCTTTCTAAGGGTTCGGCGATCGCGCGGCTGGTGTTGTAAGCTAATGCAGCAGCAATGAGTGCTGAAATTAGCATACTTCCCAATATAATTAGATCGCGCAAAGCTTCCGCATCCCCTACTGCTGTTACTTCCTCCAATTTTTGGACTTCTACTGCGGTAATTATCTCTTTTAAGTTGTCGGCAAGTTTATCTAATTCAATTGCTGTTTCACCACTGCTAATTCTCAAAATTTGTAGCTGAGCGATTTCTATTCTGTTGGCAGGTAAATTATCAGCTTCGACTTCTTTTAATTGCTGTCGGATTATCTTAGCGTAGTAATCGATAACGATCGCATATCTCTGCAACGTCTCTTGCAATTTTGTTTCTTCTATTGCTAGCTTATCGCGATTTTGGCGCGCAAAAGATTGAAGGTCTGCGATCGAGCCTTCGGCCTCATTAATTTGCAGAAAAAACCGATCTGTTTCGTATTGCAGCCAGACTGTATCTCCTAAAACTGCTGGCAATCTCGCCCCGTGCGATCGAGCTTCAAATACACTATTTTGCAAGTTTTGCAGGAGTTGCTGCTGCTGTTGGGCAATATTTAGTTGAGTTAAAGCTGCTTGGCGAAAATACTCTCCGACTTTCATTCCCGCACCAGTTCCTAAAATTGCGATCCCAATAGCTAAAGCATAGCCGTAGCCGATCTTTTGACCGATCCGCAGGTAGCTGAATTTTCCCTTAAGCCAATTCGATCGAATAGATAAATTTTCGCGCAAATCCCGAACAAAAGATTTGTCTTTTTTGCTTTGAATATCTTTGGTCTGAGTCCGGGTAAATAATAACATTGATTTCTCCCCAATTCATCAGGAGTAATTAAGTTTGTAGGCGATTTTTTACCCGCTAGAAAAAACCGGAAAAAGCTTTTGACAACTTTTATAACAGCTAAACCATAGTTAAAACCTTGATTTTAACTACGTGCTAGTTTACCTGCTGGTTGTTGGATAGTTTTCGGTGTTAGCTAACCTTGTGATGCAAGCTGAGAAAGATATCGGTGCGAGTGCTACTGGTACCCTGTATTGCTTTCAATATTGCTTTTTTTGAGGAGAATGTTTGTGATCCAGGTCAACGCTTTATGTGATTTTACGCAGAGTTACAAAACTTATAATAACTGCTCTTAGTAAAATTACTCAATTAGGGGTACAGAGTCCTACTAGGGGATAGCCCCTATTTCGGTTTCTGCCTGTTATCAGTTTAATTTCAGCAGCCGAGCTAAAATATAATTGCTATCAATAACTTGGTGTTAATTTGGAATGTCGGTTAGAATGTCGGACTGCATCAATGACCTATCATCCAAGGTCGTCCCCCTCGATGTTCCCGATTCCGCTGCGGTTTGGGTTCCTCAGAACGCTTCACTACTTGCGGTTCCTGATTTTCTTGACCTTTCAACCGCAGCTTTCCTGTTAAAATCATCGGCGGTGAAAAGATGCGTTTAGCAGCAGTTTCGCAATTAGGACAAAGCACGAGAATATCCGCTTCTGCAAGAGATCGCCACTGTTCAAAATTACCGCAAGTTTCACACTTAAAATCGTAAAGAGGCATATCAATTCTCCATTGCTGACAATCACAGGAATTACACAAAGAAACCGGGTTTTTGTACAAAATATTTGGTTAAAAACTCAAGATTTACTAAACAACCCGGTTTCTGAATTTTTGGGTTGATAACCGCTAGTTAAGATGGCAAAATATCCATCTCGAAAATTTCCGTAGGTATCGCAAGCGTGCAGCAAGCATTGGGAATATCAACAATGCCACTGATGCGACCTTCTACCGGAGCACAACTTAACAGCAAATACGCTTGTTCTCCAGTAAAGCCAAACTTTTTCAAGTATTCGATCGCATTCAAACAAGCTCGCCGGTAAGCAACATGAGCATCCATATAATACTGTTGTCCGGTAAATTCATCAACCGAAATCCCTTCAAAAACCAGGTACTCAGAATAACGAGGTTCCACCGGCCCTGGTTTGAAAATTGGGTTGACCATCGCGTATTTATCCGTGCCACCTTTGATAATATCGACGTGGAGGTCGATGTATCCAGACATTTCAATTGCCCCGCAGAAAGAAATCTCTCCATCACCTTGAGAAAAGTGAATGTCTCCCATCGAAAGTTTCGCGCCTTCGACATAAACTGGGAAGTAAATTCGCGAACCCCGCGACAAGTTTTTAATATCGCAATTGCCGCCGTGTTCTCGGGGAGGAACTGTTCGCGCCGCTTCTGCTGCAACTCGATCGAACTCGGCACCTTTGAGGGAACCCAAAACTGCATTGTTGGGATTTGGTAAGGCTGCTAAAGGTGGGATTCGATCGGGATTTGTAGCAACTAATTCCGCTTCCCGTTTGTTCCATTTATTAAGCAATTCAACAGAAGGCGCGCAGCCGATTAAACCCGGATGGGTAATCCCGGCAAACCTCACTTGAGGAATGTGTCGGGAAGCGGTATAAATTCCCTGAAAATCCCAAATTGCTTTAGCAGCAGTAGGAAAATGTTCGGTCAAAAAACCGCCACCATTTTCTTTAGCAAAAATTCCTGTAAAACCCCATTCGTCACCTTGCAAGGCTCCGATATCGAGGATATCGACTACTAAAATATCCCCTGGCTGCGCGCCGTTAACATAAATTGGCCCGCTTAAAACGTGAACGACTGTTAAGTCTACATCGCGAATGTCGTTTGGATTGTCGTCATTTTTAATTTGTCCGTCTGTCCAGTCTTTGCACTCGATGCGAAATACCTCGCCGGGATTGACGGACACAACCGCTGGAATATCTGGATGCCAGCGGTTGTGACCGACTAATTCCTGTTCTGACATCGGTTTGGTTAAATCGACTTTGAAGAGAACTTGAGGCATAGTCTGTACTCCTCTACGAATAGTGCGAGGGTGGGAACTCGCGACTGTGTTTCATGTACGGGCATCTTCCCCGATTCGATGCTTGATAAATGTCAATTTTTATACTAAATTAGTCCTAATTCAGTGGCGATCGCACCAAATATTTTAGATAACGATTCTCATTATTTAAAAGTTGCTCTCTAGTACCGCAGTTGTGATATGTTTTTGAGGTTGGGTATTGTGAAATGCAAGAATCTGTGACCGAAAATTCGATCGAACCAAATACAAATAACATAAAAGATGGATGGCGCGGTACGCTGAATTTATCCTATGCCAACCGCAGCGGTAAAACTCAAATTATTCGCAGCCAAATGCAAGCACCGCTCAAAGTACAGCGTCCGTTTTATCCAGAAGGAACAGAAGTTTGTCACAGCACAATTTTGCACACGGCGGGGGGAGTTGTCGGGGGCGATCGACTCGATATCAACCTCCATCTCGAAGCAAGTTCCCAAACTTTAATCACCACCGCCACCGCCAGTAAAATTTATCGCAGCAGCGGACGGGAAGCGCAACAAAATATTAACATTCAAGTAGATTCTGGGGCAAATTTAGAATGGCTGCCCCAGGAAACAATAGTTTTTGACGGGGCAAATTACAGGCAAAATTTGCGAGTAGAATTAGCACCCACAGGGAGGATTTTGTTGTGGGAAATCCTGCGGTTCGGGCGCAGTGCTAGGGGCGAAAAGTTTTTGTCAGGAGAATGGCAGTCGCGCGCCGAAATCTGGCAGCAAAACCGCCCCCTGTGGATCGACAGGCAGCGGATCGCAGGCGGGGAAAAAATGCTTGAAAGTCCTTACGGTTTAGGTGGCCAACCCGTTGTCGCTACCCTCACTTGGGTAGGAGAACCCGTGACAGCCCAGATGCTGGAAAAATTGCGACAAGTGCGGTGTCAGGCAACAGTTTATTCCAGTTATTCCAGCAATTCAACCGCCGGCATCACTCGCATTCCTAACGGTTTGCTGTGTCGCTATCGGGGAGATTCTACAGCGGCTGCTAGGGACTGGTTGACCGGCATTTGGCAATTGCTGCGTTTGTTTTTTGGCGATCGCCCTTGCTGTTTTCCCCGCGTTTGGGTATTATAGGATGGTATTTTAACTGCCAATATTTGCCAGTTCAACGGCTACAAATAAGACCGGGATCTTAACTTGTCCCAACTAAAATGGCGAAAAACCTTGACACAGGCCGGAGATTAATACTATCTTGAGTCAAGGGGATGAAAACTGGTTGAAATAAAACAAATAAATTCGATCGCTCTCACCAAAATCACAATGCAGCTCACACCCCAAGAAAAAGACAAACTGCTGATTTTCACGGCCGCCCTGCTCGCAGAACGCCGGAAACAAAGAGGTTTAAAATTAAACTACCCAGAAGCAATAGCCTACATTTCAGCAGCAATTTTAGAAGGGGCCAGAGACGGACTCACCGTTTCAGATTTAATGAGTTATGGGACTACTCTCCTAACGCGGGAAGACGTTATGGAAGGGATACCTGAAATGGTTCAAGAAGTTCAGGTTGAGGCGACTTTTCCCGATGGAACTAAGCTGGTCACAGTACACGATCCGATACGTTAGAAATTGAACCGTAAAAATTGAACCGTAAAAATTGAACCGTAAAAATTGAACCCTAGAGACAGCAGAGATTGAACAGCAGAGATTGATAGGAGGCGGAAAAATGATTCCAGGGGAAACGATCGTTGCAGCAGGCGAAATAGAATTGAATGCCCATCGCCAGACGGTACGTTTGTTGGTGGCAAATACGGGTGATAGACCCATTCAAATCGGCTCGCACTACCACTTTTTTGAAGCCAACGAAGCGCTAGCGTTTAATAGAGAACAAGCAAAAGG
>JBOFTL010000933.1:0-6194 GCA_051652045.1 Microcoleus sp.
TCTCGATCGTCGGTCAAGTTACCCGTCCGGGGGCTTATGTAGTCATTGGCGGCAACACCAACACTGAAGTCAGTCGCGAAGGATTTCCCACGGTGATTCGGGCGATTCAGTTAGCGGGCGGCATTACTCCCGATGCCGATATCCGTCAAATCCAAGTGCGCCGCCTCACCAGAAGGGGCGAACAAATTATCCCAGTCAACCTGTGGCAGTTTTTGGAGTCCGGCGACGCCGCCCAAGATACGATCTTGCAACAGGGAGACACCATAGTCGTTCCCAAAGCAGCGATCGTCAACCCCGCGGAAGCTGGAGTTCTGGCGAACAATAACTTTGCTCCCCCAGCGATTAATGTTTTTGTAGTCGGAGAACTCAGAACTTCCCTCGATCCCTTGAGGCTGCCAGCTAATGCTACCCTCAATCAAGCTTTGGTTTCCCGAGGGTTTTTTGGCTACGAGAACACTCGGGCTAGAAGGAATCAAGTTGAGCTAGTGCGCTTGAACAGAGACGGTACTGCTACCAAACGCACGATCGAAGTCGATTTAAGTCAAGGAATTAATGAGGAAACCAATCCCCAACTCCGCGACAACGACATGATTATCGTTTCCCGCAGCGGACTTAGCAGATTGGTAGACCGGATGAACTTAATCTTAAGCCCGATCGGACCTGCTACCGGAGTGTTAAATTTTATAAACATACTCAGGTCTGTATTTTAATGTAGGAAATCCGATCTGGTGGATGGTCGGAACTTAACAGGCAGCAAGTCCAAACCCATCAAATTCGATCGAGACTTCCAGCCAGCAGTTAGAATAAATGCAGCGGATTTCTCAACAACAGCCTCCGCCCGACAAAATCACCAATATCGAACTCAAAAATATCAACCTCAAAAATACGCGAGCCGAACATGGATAGCAGACAAGATTACCAACCATTCATACCCAAATCCAACGGCAAATTGCCTCCCTTGTCGGCTCAAAGTTACAGAGATAAGTTTGAGGAGACAGAGGAAGAAAAACTCGATCTATCCTGGCTGTTTGGCGTCGTGCGCCGCCGCATCCTGGTCATGGCCGCAGCTACAATTGCTTTGAGTACGATTGCGGGAGTGGCGATTTTCGCCAATTCCAAAACCATGACGATGGAATATCAAGGTTCGTTTTCCCTGTTAGTAGAACCGCCTACCGCTGAAGGTTTGCTGTCCAAACAGCTCGACAACACCGTTGCAGCCGACTTAGCAAAAATCAATATAGAAAGTCTGAGTTTGGTAGACTACGAAACTCAAATTAGGATTTTGCGCAGTCCCGACATGATGAATCAAGTGCTGAAGGAACTGCGAGTTTGGCATCCCAAAATGACCTACAGCGAATTGATGTCAAAACTGGCGATCGAACGTGTCACTTATACAAAAGATGGCAAACAACAAGGTACAAAAATTTTAGAAGTTCGCTACAAAGATTCCGATCGTGATAAGATTTACGGGGTGTTGGATAAAATTTCTAAAGCTTATTTAGAGTACAGCCTCCAACAGCGCCTGACTGGAATCAATCAAGGAATTAAGTTTATAGATCGGGAACTCCCCAGACTCCGAGAAAGAGTAGAAGTCTTGCAACTGCAAGTCCAGAGGCTGCGACAGCAGAAAAACTTGTTCGAACCCACGATGGAAGGAAAATCTCTCTCAGAACAAGTTCAAAGTATGCGCGGGCAGCAAGTAGGACTCAGAGTCCAGCTTAAAGGAATGCGCAGCCTCTATCAAAGCTATGAAAAGTTATTGAATGAAAATAATCCTGTCGGAGTGCTGATGACTCAAGGACAAGCCTACGGGGGATTGTTAGCTCAAATCCAGAGAGTAGACTCGGATTTGTCGCTAAAATTAGCTCAATACAGAGAAGACAGTTTGCCGATTGTAGCATTGCGAAAAAGTCGGGAAGAACTGATCGCAACAGCGACTCAACAAGCAAGAGAAGTGGTAATGGCTAATTTAGCCAGCCAAATCGAAGAAGTTGAAGCGCGCGATCGAGAAATGACTAGAACGCAAGCAGATCTCAATCAAAAAATCAGAAACTTTTCGGTAACAACGCGGGAGTATGACAACTTACAGCGAGAACTGCAAGTTGTTACTAAAAGCTTGTCTGATTTCTTGGCAAAACGAGAAGCATTGCGCATTGATGCAGCCCAGCAACAAATACCTTGGGTGCTGATCAATCCACCGGAAATTGCAACGGACAAATTCGGTAAGCCGATACCTGCTACCGTCAAACAAACTCGCAGACAGTTAGCGCTGGCAATAATTTTGAGCACTCTGCTAGGCGTAGCAGTCGGTTTGCTGGTAGAAGTTTTAAATACAGTTTTCCACACGCCAGAATCCGTGAGAATGGCAACAAAACTGCCAGTAATTGGGGTGATTCCGCATACCAGAAAAGTCAGGCGCAGGCTGCCTGTCAGACAAAAGAAAGTTGCTTCTGCTAAAGGTGAAGTTGTGGGGAACGATGAAGTTCAAAATCCCGGACCTACATTCGCCGATCGCCCCAGAAGTATGTTCAGCGACATGGACTACAAATTCCTGGAAGCATTTCGATCGCTCTATACTAACATTCACTTGTTGAGTGCCGATCGGGCGCTGAGATCTCTGGTAGTCGGTTCGGCTTTGACTGGGGACGGCAAGTCTACTGTGGCACTGCACCTGGCAGCCACAGCAGCAGCAGTCGGCCAGCGAGTGCTGTTAGTAGACGCAGATTTGCGCTGCCCGCAACTGCACTCTAAATTGGGGGTGCCCAACGTGCGCGGACTCAGCGATGCTATTGCGACAGACATCAGTCTCAACGATGCTATCCAGCGAGCGCCCTCGGAAGAAAACCTGTTCGTACTCACGGCGGGTCAAATTCCTCCCGATCCGATCAAGCTGCTGTCATCCAAAAAAATGCAGTATCTGATGGAGCAATTTCAGGCCTTCTTTGACCTGGTAATTTACGATACGCCCCCCCTCGTCGGTTTGGCAGACGGACACTTGCTTGCCGCTCGCACAGACGGCACAATTATGGTCGTGCAAATTGCCCAAACAGATCGATCGCAAGTTCGCAAAGCCCTGGAAGAATTAAAAATTTCTGGAGCTTCTGTGTTGGGGATCGTGGCTAACGGGTGCAAGGACGATCGCAACAGCGAACGCCAGCGCCCGGTAAGCTTGGACGTACTGTACGATCGATCCCTACCCGCGCTCACCAAAAACCAAAATTAAACAAATCAGGGGCACGACACTGCAGCAGTCCAAAACCCAAACGCTGAAGACAGTCAAAACCCCCAACCGAGCTAAAACATGATTTTTTTGATGAATTAAGAACGATTTAGGAGCGGAAATGATAAACTAGCAAGCACAGTTGGGTGCGTCAATCGCAATTTCGCGGATATTTTTTAGCCGCGAATTTTAAGAAAACGATTGGAAAATGACCGAAAGTGGGTAAGCTACAGATAACAGAGTGCAATCTCGATCGGGGCCAGCCACCTTTTATTGTGAACGTTTCAACCCAGAAACTTGGTAGGGACTATATGAGTACAGTTATGGTTGTTGATGATAGCGTCACTCTGCGGGAGATGATCGCCGACTTGCTCAAAGGAAGAGGGCTGAATGTCACTGTAGCTAGCGACGGCGTGGAAGCTTTAGAGCAAATTAAGGCCAATCGCCCCGATCTGGTCGTTTTAGATATTGTGATGCCTCGGATGAATGGTTACGAAGTTTGTCGGCGACTCAAAAGTGACCCCAAAACTCAGAACTTGCCGGTGGTAATGTGTTCTAGCAAAAGCGAAGAGTTCGATCGCTACTGGGGAATGAAGCAAGGAGCGGATGCTTACATCGCTAAACCTTTTCACCCACAGGAATTGGTGGGTACGATCAAGCAACTGCTGCGCGGCTGAGCCGTTCCACCATCAGGAATTGGTGGGTGCGATCGAGCAACTGCAGCGCGACTGAGGCGTTTCACCTTCAGCAATCAATGGCACGATCCAGCAACTCCTGGGTAAGAGATTCAAAATCCGGGTTACAGATCCCCAACAAGGGTTAAGTAACCCGGATTTTGTATGAGATCTGTTAGAGCGATCGAATGCGTTCGTAACTGCCAATTGCCATCAAACTACTCGGTTGACGATCGTCCACACATCACCGTCCGATCGCACGTAAGGTACGGAAATACTTTTAAAACCGGTAATAAAAGGTTTGTAATAAACTTGCCAGTAACTGGGACTGATGCGATCGGCGATTTCCTTGAGATCCTTCACTTCAGCGGCCAATTCTGCTGCGAGTTCGTTGATCCGTTCCGCGTGTTCGCGCGCCCGCATTCTCCCTTCCTCAACTGCTTGCTCTAGAGGACTGAGTTTTTGCAAGTTTTGAGGTTGTTGCTGTTTGTGGCTCAGTTGCGCTGACAAAGCCGCGATCGCATCATCTATACCCTTGACTTCTGCTGACAATTGTGATTTTTCCCGAGCGTGACGCCGGTAAGCCTCCGCAATGGCTTGCGGCGAATCTCCCTCCGGTACCGCTACCCCGATGCTAAGCTGTTCGCGTTCCCGCTGCAAAGCTTCAATTTGCAAACAAATTGCGTCGATCTCGGCTTGAAGTTTATCCATTTAAATACCAGATTTTTTGGGATATTTTAGCATATGTTGAACCAAATTACCAAAGATTCCGATATTGTTAATTGCGTGTAGTTTCAGGGCGATCGGACTGTTCATTTATTTAGCAACGGCACGTTCTTTAAATATTAATAAGCAGTAAGGTGCGCAGTGCGCACCCTACATTAATAGGTAATAGGTAATAGTTAATAATTGCCAAATTGGTAATTTTTTAGCAAGTTAGTTCACAACTATTATTGATGACCGACGATCGATTACCAATTACCAATTACCCATGCCCAAATTATGCGATCGATAAACCTCATACATCAGCAAACTGCCAGCTACCCCGAGATTCAGAGAATCGCCCGCACCGAGCATCGGAATCCTTACTAAATGCTGGCAGAAATCCCGCTGTTGTTGAGTCAAACCCTGACGTTCTTCGCCCAAGAACAGCAAGGTCGATCGAGGATAATCAAAAGCATGAAAATCTGCCGTACCGTCAGGTGAAGCCCCGACAGCGCGACAGCCGTGGCGGCACATCCAGCGCCCCAAAGCCCGGAAATTGGTGCGAACGAACTGTTGGGAAAACAGCCCGCCCATCGAAGCCCGCACTGCATCCGCATCAAACGGATCGGCACGCCCTCCAACGAAAATGAACCCAGCACCACCCACGGCTTCTGAAGTGCGGATCAAAGTCCCCAAATTGCCGGGGGATCGCACGTTTTCGACAACTATCCAGCACAAACCGGTTTGGGGCGAGATCTCCTCCAATTTAAACCACTGCTGGCGGACGATCGCCCCTACGCCTGAAGCGCGTTCGGTTTTACAAACGCGCCGGAATTGTTCGGGAGTGACGGAGATAGTGGGAATTCCGGATCGGCGGGCACCGCGCACCATTTTGCGGGCTAGCGGTGCGACGAGCAATTTTTCGCTGAACAAAATTGTTGAAATCTCGAAGCGGCGATCGATTACTTGTACGAAATTGCGAACGCCTTCGATATAAAACAGGCTGTGAGTATCGCGGTAGGCGCGATCGAACTGAAGCCTTTCGATTCTGGCTAAGGCAGCCTCTACCTCTGGCCGATCGGGGCTGGTTTTTTCAGTACCAGCCATCCTCCTTCTGCGGAGCCATTTGGCTCCCTGCAAGCGAGATTTGCAATAACTGCAATAACATAGATTGCTACAGAAATATCTCTGTAGAGCTTAACTTTATCAGTTATCATAACACGCCGCGATCGCAGGTCAACTGTTATGCTTAAATCTCAAATTTAACATCCCTGAGGTAGATCGCAACCCAGCAATTTCCGAGATAAACTGTGAACGGCCAATAACTCACAATTGCAGCTACATGAGATACAAATTGTTAGGTCACAGCGGGCTTCGCGTTTCGGAAATCTGTCTCGGAACTATGACTTTTGGCGAAGAATGGGGTTGGGGCAGTTCCTATGAAGAAAGCCGCAAAATGTTCGACGCATTTGCAGAAGCAGGCGGCAATTTTATCGATACTGCCAATCTCTACACCAACGGTACTAGCGAAAAATATGTGGGCGATTTCGTAGCAGCCGATCGCGAAAAATGGGTAGTTGCGACTAAATACAGCC
>JBOFTL010000934.1:0-2852 GCA_051652045.1 Microcoleus sp.
AAAATCGCATCCCGCAAGGGTTCAAATACTTGACAAGGTGCTTTATCTTCCCGATCGACAGTAGGGCCAAATCCCACATTAGGACAATTAGTCATGCAATCGGGTACTTCGTGAATGCAAGCTGGAAACCGCAAAAAAGATAAGCTTTCACTGCTGCGAGAAGCGCTCAAATATCCTAACAATGGAATTCGGGCTAAGCGTAAACTATCCCAAGCTGCTAAAACTGGCTGCAAAATCAGATCGCGCGCTTCGCTAGGCAACTGTTCTAAAAACCAATAAATCAGCGAACCATCTACCATTGCTAAAGTTGGAGCGATCGATTTTCCGCTGTTAATTTCGACCCAATTGCTGCCCATTTCTGCCAAAGTAACTGCTTCGGAAACAGCGCGCTTGTATCCCATCCATTCTTCGGTTCGGATGCCCCACTGTCGCGAAACATACAAGTCTTCCGGTTTGTAAAAAACCTCGGGAATGCTGTCTAAAACTGGATGGCGGCTTTGCCCGTAATGCAGCATGACTCTGCCGACATTTAGCAAGTAACAGTAGGCAATTTCGTGATGGTTGGGAGCAATTTGAGAGCCGTCTGTGGCAAAAACTGTGTGGGCTTGGGGAGGTGCTGGAATGTAAGTGCGATCGGACAAAGATTCTACAGGTACGGCAGCATTAAATAACGTGCGATCTCTCCAATTTGCTTGCAATTCTACCAATTTTTCTTGCTGGGATGCCGCTTTTTCTAGCAACTTCTGAGCGACTTCCAAACGCTGGCGGGCCGCTTGAGCCTCTACATTTAAATGTTGGCTCATTCCCTGCATTGCTTTGGCTGCTTTTGTTAAATCTAGCATTAGTTTTAGAGTTGATAGTTGATAGTTGAGAGTAGGGGCGGTGCCCCTGTACCCACTCTGAGAGTTGAGAGTTGAGAGAAATTATCTGCGTTTATCTGTGTTTATTTGCATCTATCTGCGGTTAACAGTTTGTATTGCTGAAATCTTGCACCATATTCAACAATCTGTAGGGGCGGATTCACCAAAGATTTTGAAGCTTGCAGACAAGTTAAATAAACCCGCCCACCCCACAAATAATGCTCAAATAACACCCATATTGAGCTCGGTGTAAGATGTCAATAGTAGGAACTTCTGTTTCGACAGGACTAAAGTCCTTACTACGAACTAATCTTGGACCAACCTGCAAAATCCCCAGCAAATTGCGACATAGATAGCAGTTGAACGGGCGGATTTTGACTCACAGACTCCCGTTCGGCAAGCGTATTGTAGCCCCAATCAGCCAAAAATAACTTCACATCAGATAAATCCGGCTGCTGTTTCACAGACAGCAAAGTTTTCAACCTATCTTCCACAAACCAAATAGTTGTATTTTCCCCCGCAGCAGCCAAAAATTCCCGTAAAATTTGATGTTTCGGCTTCTTGTATTCCTTGCCAAAAATCAAGTCATTGGGCATTTGTACCCCTGCTAGCTGCAAAAGTTCCCGAACAAAACGCCCTTCTTTCGTAGTGACGATCGCCACTTTTTCAGCCCCTCCCTGCAATTCTTGCAAGCGTTGGGCCACCCCAGGATAAAAGCGGTGCAAAGACAGCCACCCAGCCAAATCTTTCGCAATCCAATCATCGCGCAATCCGTCTAACATTGCACCAACTTCCACAGCCTTCAAATTATTTTCTACTAACAACTGCGGTACGATATTCGGCCAATCTAGCAAAATTTGTTCTACAGTAATTCCGGTTAACAGGGCGCGGATCAGCAGTGGCATTTCCCAACCAGTTTCGATCGCGGGGCGCACTCGATAAAAACTCTCAGCTAAATCCAGATCTGGTTCTATTTCAGCAGGTTTCCAGATCAGGCAATAGGTGCGCCAAGCTGTTTGGAAGTATTCGATTAACCCGTCGCAAATTACACCGTCAAAATCCAGAGCTAGAATTGTAGGAAAGTTAGCAGCCATGCGATTTTAGATTTTAGATTTTAGATTTTAGATTTTAGTATTTATTCAGTGCATCAATCCTTAAATTATTTTGAATCGCGATTAAAAAGACTGAACTAGGGGTTGAGCGGCGATCTCATCTAGATTTTGAGACTGCAATAAATGCTTCCACTCTGCTATCAGATTAGCATCATCAGGAGCTTGGCGTCTCATGTCAGCCAAAGTCGAGACAGTATCGTACCAAATCCCATTTTTAGCATAGGCGATCGCCCTTGCCATCGGGTCGGCATTTGCCAATTCACTGTTCAAAGTTTGACTGGGTTCAATTCTCTCTACAAACCCTTGAATAAAACCATCACTCGAACGATCTTCAGGCTCGCAAATCATAGCAAATGACCACTGATATCGCTTACCAACTTCAAGATATTTCTTGTTATCACGAGAAGGAGGAATCCGAACCTCAACAATCCCAGGCTTGTCAACTTTGAAAGTAGTTGTGTAAACTTCTATTCCGTCTTCTGTTTGCAAATCAAACTGCACTGGAAAAGATGTCAGAGAAACATAAGCAAAGAATGCTGGCGATTCTGATACCGTTAAACCAAGATTGGTTGGAGGCATTAAAGCAATCATAGGTCTATTCTTTCCACAAGGAGGAGCGCCAGCATGAGTCCCTCCGTGCCGATTATAGGGAGCATTTAAATCTGGAGGTAAAAAATTAATTTTTTGACTCAGCAAAATTGGCTGCGATCGAGCCGGTAAAGTACCTACGCTTACCGATAAAACCACTGAAAATATAATACTACATAGCAAAACTTTCATGTTTTCAGCAACTGTTCAATATTTTACTGCTTTAAAAAAATTGAATTAGAGGTTGAGTCGCGATCGCATCTAGATTTTGAGAATGCAATAAATTTTTCCA
>JBOFTL010000935.1:0-3575 GCA_051652045.1 Microcoleus sp.
GCCCTCACTTCTCCTCTCTCAGGTAGCAAGTTTTGCAAGCGACTTTGAACGCTATCTTGATTGGCAAAATAGCGACCGGGAACTGATAGCAATTCTGCTGGTTTGTTGACAGCAATTAACCATTTGTCTTGATAAATAATTGGTAATTGATAACTTTCGCATAACCCGCTAGCAACCGAATTGTTTGCTAATTGTGCTGGTTGGAATGAAGTATTTTCGCCAACAAACTCAGTTTCATCAATCCGATCGGACTTACGCACTTGCGAGGAAAAATCAGCCTTGGCGATTACTTTGCTGTCGCTCGTAATAGCATAAGATTGTATTCCTTGCGTCAGTCCTGTCTGAGTTAGTAAATCCTGCGATGGTTGCGATCGATCGATTTGCCCGATCGTCCCAGATTGATGTTGCACTATTCCAGACAATAGAAAACCCATCAGCGGCTGACATCGATCGGCACAAGCACCGTAAAATACTCCCTGAATTTTATCTCCCGATGTCGGCCCCCACCAAAACTCAGCCATAGCCAGCGGTTTTAAATTATTAGCAGCAGCATAGTGGAGCAATTTCGGCGCGCAACAATCGCCCGTTCCCGTAGGAATCGCACCGTCAGGAATCAATTCTTGGAGCGATCGAGAAGTACCCAAAAAATTAAGCAAACTGTAAGCCTGGTGCATTTGCAATTGAAGTTGGCGGGAAATTTGTTTGCGTCGTTGTTTCAGTTCCCGCACCCGAATATCTGATGATGCAATTGCTTGTTTGAGCGGCTGCAATATTTCATCGCGCCGCCGTTTTAATTGCTTGCGTTCAATACCTTCTAATTGACTCGCTCGATCGAGGTCTGCCAAAGCAATTTTCAGGTTTTCTCCAGTCATAGTTTGACACAGTAACTGGCGTCGTTCATCCCGCTGCTGCTTGCTATTGCGGTGTCGATCTTGCAAAATTTGCAATTGCAATTCAAACTCACTAAATAGAGTGGCATACTCCAATCTTTGCGGTAGCTGTTTTTGAGCGATCAGTTCATTTTCGATCGCATCTAATTCCCTCAACGTCCGAGCTTCCTCAACAGCCACCCGATCGCGCCCCGGAATTGGCGGCACCCAGCCTTCAACATCACTGCTACCCTTCAGTAGCCCGGAAAATGCTTTCAAAACCCGCCGTTCGCCCTCGGGCGTTTCTACTAGCAAGATGCCGTACATTTTGCCCTCGCGGGAATAGGTCCGATCGGCAGCCAATTGCTGCATCAAACAGCGGGCAATCTCCTCAGACAGTGTGGTACGCGGCAATCTTAGTAACTCGCCACTTTGAAAGTCTGGACCTTCATACCAATAGTTGCAGTAGGGGTCGATCGCTTCCCAGTTTCTCTCTCCAAAATCTGCCAGCGCTTGTCCGATCGTCATAATCAATTTGCTGTTTCAGTATCTATCTCAAGAAATAGTTTCTTCGATCGTTTGGTTGAGATAGAGTAGGATATTTTTGAATCGGTATCAAATGAGGGAGATTTTAGCATCAGAATTTGACAAGATAGAGCTCTATGTAAAAGGCAGTTGCGAAATCCCCGTCTCAAGACAGCAGATCCCAGCCTAAATCAGGAGTTTTGTGAGTCCCCGTACCCGACCTTCAGGGCAAACGACTGGTGGATGTCAACTAACCACTCAACCGATCGAATAGAGCGCGAACCCGCTTTCAATATTAAATCTAAAGATTAATTGTGCTGACAGGGAGCTGATATGCTAAGTTTGTCTCAAAAACAGGAGCCAAGTTAAGCACAGCTTAGATAATATTTCAGATCCCACAACTGTAAACTAGCAAAAATTTTTATGTGCCAAGCTTATGTCAGACATTCCAAATTCCGCCAGCGAAAACACGAGTAAAAACACCGCTGCTAACACCAGCCCAAATACCACAGCCGGTACCAGCACCAATACCCCTGCTAGCCCATCAAATCCCGAACCTGCATTGCTGCCAGCGTTTTTAAGAGTTTTCGCAGCATTTCCCAGTTACGATCGGGGAAATCGGTTGTACGCAGCCGGAAGGTACGAGGCAGCAGCAGCTTGCTACTCGAAAGCAGTACAAATCAAGCCAGATTGGGTTAGTGCTTGGCTGAAGCTGGGCAAAGCCTGCAAGCAACTGAACTCTTGGGCAGAAGCAGTAACTTGTTGCGATCGGGCTATTGCGCTAGATCCAGAAGAATACTGGGCTTGGATGCAGCGTGGCAGTGCCCTGTTGAAACTTCAAAATGCCCAAGATGCGATCGCCTCCTTTGACAAAGCAATTCAAATCGATCCAGACAAGCATGAAGCTTGGTACCTGCGGGGCAGAACTTTGGAGGATTTGCAGCAGTGGAGTGCGGCGGCTGACTGCTATCAAAGAACAACCTCGATCGATCCCGATTTACCAGCAGTTTGGGGCCGTCAAGGTAACGCATTGCTGCTGGCGCAGCGCTATCCTGAAGCTGTTGCTGCTTACGATCGGGCGGTCAAACTCGCGCCCAATAATTCAGAAGCTTGGCTGAATCGAGGTTTGGCATTAATGAAGGCGGAACGATACGCCGAAGCAATAACATCTTACGATCGCGCCATTCAACTGCAACCGGAAAACAGCGTGGCTTGGTTCAATCGAGGGCTCGCATCGGCCTCATTGCACAGGTACGCAGAAGCAATAGCAGCATACGATCGGGTAATTCAACTGCAACCCAACGACTGCGAAGCTTGGTTTAATAAAGGCATGGCCCTGAAACACCAAAATCCAAATGCGGCAATTGCTTGTTTCGATCGGGCAATTCAAATCAATCCTTTTTATCCCGAAGCTTGGATCGGTTGGGGTCAAACGCTATCAGAAGCAGCAGATTTTGAAGGGGCGATCGGGTGTTTTGATAAAGCAATTCAAATCAATCCTAATTTTCCTGAAGCGTGGCTGGGTAGAGGCATCGCCCTAGCCAAATTGGAACGACACAAAGATGCAATTGTCGCTTACAGCAATGCCCTGCAAATTAAAGGAGATTATCTAGAAGCTTGGAATTTGCGAGGCGAAAGTCTGGAAAAATTGCAGCAGAATGAAGAAGCGATCGCCTGTTTTGATAAAGTAATTACTCTGAGTTCGGAAACGCAAATTACACCAAAAATTGGATTGCAACAAGGATCGGCATTAGAAAGTTTGCAGCGTTACGAAGAAGCCGTTGCAACTTACAACCAAGTAATCCAACTCCTCCCCGACAATTTTGAAGCTTGGTTTAAACGAGGCAATGCGCTCGAATGTTTGGAGCATTACGAACAAGCTCTGGCAGCATACGATCGAGCAATTAATATTTGGTCGGACAACACTCATGCCTGGATGCAGCGGGGTCTTCTGCTAAGTAAAATGGAACGCCATACTGAGGCAGTGGCAGCTTTTGACAGGTTGATTCAACTCAAGCCCGATAGCTGGGAAGCCTGGTCTGCAAGGGGTGATGTTTTGCAAAAATTGCAGCGGAATCAAGATGCGATTAGCTCCTATGGAGTCGCTCTGGAAATTAAACCTGATTGTTATGAAGCTTTGGTCAGTCGAGAAGAATTGAAGCTCAAAGGTGCAATATCGGG
>JBOFTL010000936.1:0-2445 GCA_051652045.1 Microcoleus sp.
ATTTTCAATATTGTCAGCTTTTTCTCCCAATATCCTGCCCATGTAAGCATTCCCCAGACTATTTTGCGTCATTGCCCAATCAACAGGAAAAGCTTCGCGGGTTCTAATCGTGAGTGCCGCATGATAAGCAGCGATCGCCCGTTCAATATTGTCAGCTTTTTCTCCCAATATCCTGTCCCTGTAAGCATTCCCCAGATTATTTTGCGTCATTGCCCAATCAACAGGAAAAGCTTCGCGGGTGTAAATATTGAGTGCCGCATCATAAGCAGCGATCGCATTTTCAATATTGTCGGCCTTTTCTCCCAATATCCTGTCACTGTAAGCAGCACCCAGATTATTTTGCGTCGTCGCCCATTCAACAGGAAAAGCTTCACGGGTTGTTATAGTGAGTGCTATTTCATAGCCAGCAATAGATATTTCCATATTGCTGGCTTTGTTACCCAAGGGGAATTGTCCAATCAGATTGCTAAAATTTCCAATATCTGCCACAGTCGATTGTGCTATATCTGCTTCTACTTCTGCCAAGGTTGCACTTGCCCAAAGTCGCAATATTTCTGCTAAAGTTAGATCGATTTTATCTGTATTAGCCGCCAATAATGAGTAAACAACTTGGGCATTGCCACTGCTATCTGACGTTGCTTGCAGCACTTGTAATAAAAATTCCAAATAAACCTGAAAATCTGACTCGCTGAGAGACTCTAAGTTCTGTGCTTGATTAACTGGTAATGATAAATTCAGCGCTTCTACAAGTTGGTTGCCCAGATTTCTCAACCAATTTGCTGTATTCTCCTCTCCATTTTGCGAAAACACTTGAGCTACTGCTTCTAGCACCTGCAAAAAGTCAGCATCGAGTAATTCTCGGTTGGCTGCTAAAATTTCTGGCTCTTCTCCATTCGGACAATTCAGCAGTTGCTGGATGAGGTTGAGATAGGCTTCCTGGCGTTCTTGATTCATCGGGTGGCGGTTATAGAATCGATACGTTTATCCAGTCTCTACAGTAGAATTACTTACCGATCCGGACAAATAACCACTCATACCAAATTCGGGTTTGACAACCCCTCGATCGTGTGGCGATTGAAATCGCTTGCTTCTGTACAAACAAAGTCGGCCTGCGCCGACTTAAAATATACAAGGGTAAAAAACCCGGATTTGGGCTCGGAAACTCGGCACTGAAGTTCGATCGCCCTTGTCTCCCAAATTCTTATGGACTTTTTCAGCCACAGATTGACGCGGATGAAAGAGGGATGTTTATTCGGTAGCAAAACTGGGAATTCGATCGAAAATACGATCGCCCTGCTACTTCACCCTCAAACAAGCAAATTACGCAAGATCGATCGCACTTTCTCGTACTATTAAGACATTAGATCCCCCTACTTCTTAAAGGGGATTTAGGGGGATCTCATCGCTGCTGTATCCTCGATTATTTTCTCATCCCAAAAACAGCTTCGCGCCACAATTTCCACAACACCTGCACGTAGCCACCACCAACACGAACTAACCGAAAAGAAGACACTCCCATATCAGGAGTGCGATCGATCCAAGAGATCGGAACTTCCTTCACTCTAAAACCCTTCACCAGCGGCTGAAGTCCCGTTTCAGCATTAATACCAAAACCGGGTTGCGTCAATTCCAATTGTTCCACAACCTCTCGGCGCATCAGTTTTAGGTTGTTTGTCAAATCTCTAAATCGCCGCAAAAGTACAATTTGAGCTAATAAGTGAAACCCCCGATTTACTACTATTTTAGGTAACGGATAATTCAGCAGTACGCTGTAGCGAGAAAAGCGGCTACCGACAACAACATCGTGTCCTTCTGCTACATCAAATAAATCCCGAAGTTGCGGCAATAAGTGCTGAAAATCGCAGTCCATTGATAAAATATAGCGCCCTGTTGCTGCTTTGTAACCATCCGCGATCGCCCTTCCGACTCCGTTTGGTGGCGTGCGAAATACGGGTTTAATCCGCGCATCTTCGCTGGCTAATTTTTTCATGACTTCGCTAGTTCCGTCTTTGCTGTTGTCGTCAACCAGAACTATTTCGTGAATGTAATCGCCGTAAAATCCTAAGAGTCGCGAAACTAGCGGTTCGATATTCATCTCTTCATTGTGACAGGGAACGACTACAGAAACAGCACCCCGCAATTCTTCTCGATCGCACAAAGATACTGGCGGGCGATCGATTTTGCGCGGCGGTTTTTGCGCGTGCACGAGAATCGAACCTGCTAAAGTTTGCAACACCGGAGTATTTTCTAAAATTATCGAAAGATTGCGCAATATCCAAATCATTTCTCGCGTCAGCGGCGCGTAAACAAAATCGTTAAATATGGCAAAAACTTTGACAAATCCTACTTCTGAAATCAATTCGTAAAGTTCCGGGCGGGCTAGTAGTTTTCTCGGATCTCGTTCACCAAAAGATTTTGATATGCGGCGGCGGATTTTGTGAACTA
>JBOFTL010000937.1:0-2847 GCA_051652045.1 Microcoleus sp.
TACTAACTTGCCCAAAGTTTTTCCATGCCAGCGTGGGTATAAAGGATTTTGGCTTTTTGCAGGTTCAGCGTCGGCAACTAATAAATCTTCTTCTTCTCTCTGACGGGAAGAATGCTTTAATATTAATCTACCATTGCGAACCTCCCAGGCGAAGAGGACTAAACCCCATGCAATTGTTAATCCGATCGCTCCCCCTACAACACTCCCAGTTAGAGAAACTCCGATGCCTAAAAGCAACAGCGACAAAGGACCTTTAATCATCAGGGCGATCGCGATCCGATCCATCCGTTCGTGTTGTTGAATCAGTCCGTAAAACACGTCACTAATTGACTCGAATGCCTTTGCCAGGGCGATCGTCAAAATCACCACTGATGTCTCCCACCGATATCCTGCTTTGAGCGTAATTCCAGCAATTATTAACAGTGCTAAACCCGTGCCAATTAACCTCAAGCCCAGATAGTCGCTAAAAACATACTCACCTTTCGCATCTGTCGCTTGGATACCTCGCAATTGCAGGTTAGTAAACATGATAACCGGCGCTGTCACCGCCAGACCCAAAGTAAATTGACCTACCATTTCAGGACTGCCCAATTTAGCAAGCAACACTAACATCCCCCACTGGGAAGCCGCGTAAACGAGATTGCCAGTGAAAGTCCAGGAAAAATTCCGGCGTAATGTTAATGGTTTGAGCTGTTGCATTCGTAACTAATAGCTAATTGGTCAATCCAAAACCGTAAATCTATTAAGCTGTTCGACATTCAAACTGCACTATTTGTGGCTCATACCCCATGCTGTAACGGGTTCAAGCAATAAATTTAAATGACTAACAGCTTATTCTAAATCCTTTGACAAATGTCGCTATTAACTTTTAACAGTCATAGACTCGATCGATCTCTCCACCTCAGATGCTGCTACGGGTTTCGAGAAAAAGTATCCCTGCCCGTAGACGCACTTCAAAGCTTTAAGCTGAGCTATTTGCTGGGATGTTTCTACCCCCGTTGCAATCATACTCATATCTAGCTCCTGCGCGATCGCAATAATTTTTTGCAGTGTTTCCAAGTTAGCTTTGTTACTATCGAGTCCGCTAACCACAGAGCAATCTAGCTTCAAACCATCTAATTTTCCGTACTTCATCCGGATTAAGCGGTGGAGGCGAGTCAAAGATTTATCGCTCAAACCGCAGTGGTCGATTTGCAATTGCACCCCCAAAGCTTTGAGTTTGACAAACACAGCGTTAGCCAACTCAGAATTGTGCGTCACCACTTCCTCGGAAAGTTCTAACTTCAAACTTGCAGCATTGAGATTTGTTTCCTTGAGAATTTGACCGACTTGCTCCACAAAATCGGGTTGGAAAAACTGTTTTCCAGTTAAGTTAACGCTAACTGTTAAGGGATAGTAACCATCGAATCGCTGCTGCCAAGTTCGCAGTTGGTTGCAAGCTTGTCGCAGCACCCAATCCCCAATAGGCACAATTAAGCCCGTTGCTTCTGCTGCTGGAATAAATTCACCGGGGACAAGCAATCCGCGAGTCGGATGCTGCCAGCGCAATAGCGCCTCAAAAGCAGTAATTCGATCGGTTTCCAGGGAAACTATCGGTTGATAGTAAAGCCGAAATTCTTCAAGTTGAATTGCCTGACGTAAATCGTTCTCTATCTGTACCGATACAACACCGCTGGCATCTAGGAAACTGCCGGCGAGATCTGTTGTTTCCTTGTCTGAATTGGCGTGCAAGTTAACCGTTGAATATCCTGGTATGTATTCAGGTACTAACTGCTCTAGTAAAAACACGATCGAATTAGCATCATTGCGATCGGCTGCTTCACAAAGAGCTGCTACTTCTTCATCAATCTTTTCTCGTACAATCCGGCTGGCATTGCCGACGATCGTAATTTTTTCATGTTCCGTTTTGTCGTAGGTTTCACCGGGAATAAACAGTTCTTCAAACAATTTTTCTCCGGGTCTGAGTCCCGTAAACGCAATATCGATGTCTTTCCCCAATTCATACCCTGAAAGGCGAATTAAATCTTTTGCTAAGTCAACAATTCTGACCGGTTCTCCCATGTCGAGCATGAATACTTGACCCCCGTGACCGAGTACGGCCGCCTGTAACAGCAGTTGTACTGCTTCGGGAATTGTCATGAAATACCGACAGATATCTGGATGGGTAATCGTGATCGGCCCGCCTTCAGCAATTTGCCGTTTGAAAGTCGGGACGACGCTGCCGCGACTGCCGAGAACGTTGCCAAAACGCACGACTACAAAAGGTTTGCCGCTGGTTTTAGCAGCTTGCAGCACCAACATTTCGGCAACTCTTTTGCTGGCTCCCATAATGTTAGTAGGATTTACCGCTTTGTCTGTCGAAATCATTACAAAGTGTTCGACATCGTATTTCAAAGCCATATCTAACAAGTTTTTTGTACCTCTCACATTGTTAGTAATGGCTTCCGGCGGATTTAATTCCATCATGGGTACGTGTTTGTGAGCCGCTGCGTGAAAAATGATATCCGGTCTAATTTGTTCAAACAGGTATTCTAAGCGATCGACAAAGCGAATATCGCCGATAAATGTTGTTAATCTGGGTGAATTGTCTTGGATTTTACCTGCTTTTTGCAGGTCAGAAATTACTCGGTTGAGTTCTTGTTGAATGTTGAATACAGAGTTTTCTCCGTGTCCGACAAGGATGATTTCTGCCGGATCTGATTTTAAAACTTGCCGGCAAAGTTCGCTACCGATCGAACCCCCCGCTCCTGTAATTAAAACTTTTTTGCCCCTAATAAATGCAGAGACTCGTTCGATATCTGTTTGGATGGATGCGCGGCGGAGCAAGTCCTCAATTTGGACTTCTCT
>JBOFTL010000938.1:0-6778 GCA_051652045.1 Microcoleus sp.
AATCTCTCCGCCCATTATCTGACAGTAATGGCGGCAAATTGTCAAACCCAATCCAGTACCACCGTATGCACGCGTCGTCGAACTATCGGCTTGCACGAATGCTTCAAACAACTTTTCTTGCTGTTCTTCAGACATTCCAATTCCAGTATCTTGAACTCTAAAGCAGATCCAATCCGATGGTTCAAAATTCATAACCGGACAAGTAACGGCGATCGAGCTATCTTCTTTGACAGCTATTGAACTATCAGTTGACAACTGATTTATTAAGGTAATTTTTCCTGTTTCTTCAACACGGTCAACGCTCAGAATCACTCTCCCATTTTTGGTAAATTTAGCTGCATTGTTCAATAAAATCAGCAATATTTGCCGCATTTTTAGGAAATCAGAACGCATCATTCCCAGAGTGATATTACCCTCAATTTCCAAAGTATTTTCATTCTTCTCCATCCAAGGTTGCGCTGTAGTTACAGCATCTTCTACCAGCGAGTTAACGGTGAATTCATCAATTTTTAATTGCACCTTGCCATCTTGAATTTTAGAAAAATCGAGGATATCGTTAATCAACGCCAGCAAGTGATTTCCCGCATTTTGAATCCGGTTCAAATCGGGAATAAAGTCTTCGCCTCCCACATCTGGTGCTTCTTCTAAAAGTAGCTGGCTGTAGCCGATAATCGCATTTAAAGGCGTTCGCAACTCGTGGCTCATATTTGCTAGAAACTGACTTTTTGCCTCGTTAGCGGCAACGGCAGCTTCTTTAGCTTTTTCCAATTCTTTTGTATGTTCTGAAACTCGCTCGATTAAGTGATTGAGAGAGATTGCTAAAGAGCCTATTTCGTCTTGGGTAATGACGGGTACTCGCAGATCGAAATTAGATTCGATCGCAACTTGTTCTGCAATTTGAGTCACGTTGATAACTGGCTTAGCAATCGCCCGACTGGTGCGGTAAGCTAGCATTCCTGCTACCGCCGCCGACAGCAGCATACTGCAAATAATTATTGCTTTTTCTAAACCTTGGGCATCTTCCATTACTGTGCCGCTTTGGCGTTCTTGATGCTGGGCAATTTCAAGAATTTGGCTCAATTGTTTGATGCGAGTATCGAGCTGTTTTGCACCTTCTCCGCTTTCTAGCGACAGCAATCTGCGGACAGATTCTATCTCTGGTTCTGACAGTTGCGAACTCTCGATTTGCTGCAATCTTGACAAGAGTGTTTGAGAGTATAATTCTAAATCATTGCTGCAATCCTGCAGTAAGTTATTCATCACAGTAGCTTCTGCTGCCAGCCATGCAGGTTTGTTTGCCACAAAATTTTCTATTTGCAGCCGCAGGTTTTTGGCGCGATCGACACTCCCGACAAATTGATTTTTTTGCAATTCCAACTGGACCGAATTGCTAGCATAAGAATCGAAACTCGCACCCAACATTTGTGCTGCTAGGGCTGCATCTTTAAAATTGGCAAGTAATTGCGCTTGCTCGTGAGCATCATTAAGCTGCTCTACTCCTTTTCCCTGATAGTAGTCAGCGATTAACAGTCCGTTTAAGGCACCGAAAAAGCCGATTCCTATTGCCACAAAATACCCGCCGCCAATTTTTTGATGGATGCCCCAATTGCCAATTTGATGAGGCCACTTGGGGGAAATTTTTAAAGGCACTTTCTCTGCTGTATTATTACCAGATTTTAAATCGCTATCTGCTTTGATAAACTCCAATCTTTTGGAATTAAGCAGAGTTATTCCTGAATTAATTAGACCGATCGGTTTGCGAAAGATTTGCTGGCTTAGTAACGGTTCTTCCTGTTTGAATGATTCTGATTTTCGATCGACATCGTCTTGACTTGCAAAAAATATCAGCGCTCTTTCCGATCGAGCTCCTGTTTTTTTGAGCAAGTGAATTTTTCTAATATGCAACCGCTGTATTTTACTAAAATCTATCACGATCTTAAGTTCCTCAAACGGAAAAGTTATCGTTTTTTTTAAGAGATAGTTAAATTGTTAATGACTGTTTCCCGAGTGCTTTGGGTTCCGTGAAAATTTATCCCCCGCACCAGCAAAAAATTTATGGAGCCAGTAAATTATACTGACACAAAATAATTACTACAAGTAAATGTACTTTTTGGCTGATGCCAAAAGAACTGTGCAAAGCTTCGATTGTCTGTTTGACACTGCACCCGATTTCTCAGCTTCGGAATTTTGCTGCCAGCACGGAGGCTGACGCTTGAGGATTTTGTAGAGCACCCGACTGCGACTTTTGCTGGCAGAAAGCTGTGGTAACGACCGATCGAGCGCGAGCGCCAGGTCGATCGACCTCCGGCATTGCTGCTGGCAAATAGATATTTACTACTTTAATGATAACTTCAAACGCTGACCGAGGCAAGTAGAAGATCGACCCTTAGATATATTGACAAATGTTCAGCTTGTAAAACCATATTTTTTGATGTTTTCTTAAGAGCTCCTGTCAGGGATGCGGGTAGCCGTTAGGGTTAAAAAAAACATCGCTACAGCAAACTTAAACAGAACAGAAAATGGCTGATATCTACAGCGTTAATATTGCTTGTCCGCTGCTGTCTGCAATTCTAGGGATCGCATCTGCTAATTTGCCGTCTCTGGCCAAAATTTCATCAGCCAATTCGACAATCCACTGATTGACTCTCGCTTGAGGCCTGGCCGCCAGCACCAAAGCCCAAGCTTCCCCTTCTTTGCCCCGGCCCAATACCGCAGCACAGGCCGTCAGGGCGCAGGCTGCCGCGCGGCTCATCCCGCTAGGGCAGCAGACGAGTAACATACTGCGCGCCGGGGACATTTCCAGGGCAAAATCAATAATTTTCAACACATCTTCCTTTGAAGGCAAAACGCGCTCGGGGTCATCGACAGGGGTGTCGATATTATTAAATTCGAGGCGCAGTCGGTGCGGGATTTGACGAAAATTTCTGGGTTCTGCCAGGCCCGGATTGCCGATCGAAATCAAATATGGGAGCGATCGACCCGCCCTCCGTTCTAGAATATACTCGCCGGCCTCTGCCTCAGAAGCGATCGCGATTTGCGGCAGTTTGCCCGCCGAGTCAGCAGGTGCCAGCACCTCGCGATTGGCGGTTGAGGCACCAACAGCCAAGCTTTGCAATTGTTGGACTGCCAGCGCCCGCACGTCGGTAAATTCCCGATTCAAAGCAGTTTCTAAAGCTGCCACAGCAGCATCAGAACCGATTTGACCGAGAGATTTTACCGCTTTTTGACGCACTCCCGAGACTTCATCCCCCAGCATTCGCACCAAGCCCGCTACAGCCTCCGCAGTTCCAATCTGCCCCAAAGCCGCAGCCACCCTCCACCGAACGTAACATTCGCTGTCGCTACTCGCGATCGCCAGTGCGGACGCGATCGTGTCCAGCAAATTCACATCACCGTAGGTATCGATATTACCCAAAGCTTCCGCAGCCCTGCCGCGCACGAAAATATCTTCATCGGAAAGCGCCCGCATTACCGCCATCGCAGCCACTTCGCCGCTGATTTCGCCCAAAGCCGAAACCGCACTGCCGCGCAAGTCTGAGTCGTAATGGTTGAGAGATTGCAGCAAGCCCGCCACGGCCGTTTCTGTGCCGATTTTTCCCAAGGCTTCCGCCGCCCTCAAAGCAACTGCGTAGGAGTCGGTGTCGCCGAGCAATTCTACCAAACGGGGGACAGCCGATCGATCGCCGATGTCGCCCAAAGCAGCCGCAGCCCTAGCTCGCACGATGTGGTTATCGTCTTGCAAGGCGTTTAGCAAATCCGAAACTGCTGGTTGCAGCCTCATTTTCCCGCAGTTGACTGCTGCCCGCCAGCGCACTTCTGGATCTTCGTGTTTCAGGGCTACCAGCAGCCCTGGGGCCGCAATGGCGGGCTGAATTTTTCCCAAGGCCCAAGCCGCCCAAGCGCGCGCGCGCGGGGCTTGGTAGCCCAGAACTTGTTGCAGTGCACTAGCGACTGCTGGCGAATTTATTTCTCCCAGAGTCCAAGCCGCCCAGGCCCGCACTTGAGAATCTTCGCCCTCAAGTGCTCGTACTAATTGAATTAACGCCTCTTGAGAGCCAATTTTCCCCAAAGCTCGAACCGAGTGGCGGCGCACCGCAATTTCTTTGTGGTTTAATTCTTTAAGTAGGATCGGAATTGCTGCATCGGAGCCTGTCAGCGCCAGCAGTTGAATTTTTGACAGCGGCGCAGTTTTAATTTTGGCGATCGATCTGATGATTGTTGGTTGAAATTCCGGCTTTACCGTTCCTGCCAGCTTCGCTCCCAGTTTTAAATTTACTTTTAAAGCTAATTTAATTGCGCGCCAAGCCAGAGTTAGTTCTGTAACTTGAGGCAACATTTGAGCTAAAGCGTGCATCCCTTGTTTTTGCTGTAAATATTGTTGTTTGAACTCAGCATCGCTGAGTTCTCCTAGGTGTTGGATGAGGGCTGCTGCTGAGTTCATTTTCAATTAGCTGTTTTCCAAAAATACAGTTGAGACTACCAAACTGAGATTATAAAACTGAGACTGCAAAATAAAATTTCGCGAAAATGCACCGCCGATCGACTATTTTATCATACAGCAGTGTTTTCAACCTTGTTCGTTTAGTAAGTTTTTTTAAGCAAGTTTTGGGTGTTGCGTACATCTTCGATATCGAGTCAGCAGGCGATATATTTGTTAAATATCGATCGATTTTAACTTGCAATATTGTGTCCGATCGATTGAGGGTCATAAAAGCGGTAAGGTGCGCAGTGCGCACCCTACATAAGTAAGCGGTAAGGTGCGCAGTGCGCACCCTACATAATTGAATAATCCTCGCAAGGACGCGACATTGCCGTGTCCCTACTACGATATTTTTGTGTTTTACGCACATGAAAAGTGCTGTATTTCAGGTATTTTCAAGATATTTATCTGGAGCTCGACTTAATGATTTCTGTAGGGTCCGTGTTTTAAAGCTTTGGCTAAAGCATTATTTCGATCGCGCAAACCTTCGTAAAAAAATAGCACTTCTCCTTGAATGCCGCAAGCGCGATTGCAAGCAATTACCTGCAACAGCAATTCGGGAGTAATGCAATAATGACTGCCGCGATTCGCCACCAAAATACCCGGCGAAATGCACTGCAATCGATCGCCACTTAACCTTTGTCCCACCAGTCGATCGAGCATTGTTTTATAACTGTAAAAATCTCGCCTGTAAAACTGCGGATGCAGCATATCTACTAGCTTTCTGTCAAGCCAAGTTTGAGAATCTTGCAAATATTCCATCAATCCCCATTCGTAAGGACTCGGCGATATTGACAGCAACAAATCGGGATTAATAGCTTTTAATTCTCTATTCAAGCGAGCTACAAATTCAGTGATAATATTAGCGCGCCACCGCAACCAATGCGATTCTTTCGGATTCGACGGTGGTTCTTTACCGAATTCTTTTCTGTAACTCGCAACTGTTTTTAGATCGTAGCCGCCTTCACAGGGCATGGCAATGCGATCGTCCCCTTGAACGCCATGTACGGGATAATTTTTCGCAACTTCTAACATCAAACCCAGCAAAAAATTTTGTACCTCCAAGTCGAGAGAATTCATCCATTCAAAATTGTTTTTTTTCAGGAGATTTCCCGCGCGATCGCGCGCCGCCCATTCCGGTTTTTTTGCCAGCAAATGACCGCCGTTGAGATTGTAAGAACTGACAAAACCGTATTCAAACCACGGAATAACTTTTAAACCTACTCTATTAGCTTCAACTACCAATTCTGCTAAAGGATCTCGTCCGGCATAGCGCGGATCGATTTCTACTCCGAATCGATCGCGCATAATTTGAGATGGATAAGCGGTAAAACCCCGGTTCCAAACTACAGGAAATACTGTATTAAATCCGGTGTCGGCGAGAAAATCCATTGCTTCAGCAATTCGCTGTTTTGAAGTAAGAACTTTGCAGTCGGTGCTGGGTATCCAAACACCGCGCATTGCCGGAATTGGCGACGGGGAGTCTGCGGGCAGTTCGAGCCGATTTTTATCGCCAATTGCTGCTGCAAACTGCTGTTTTAGTGAAGATGCAAGTCTGAGAATTCTCGATCGGGAAAATGGTAAATATGGCATTATTATAGCACTCTCAAATCTATAAAATATTAAAAATCGAGTTTTTCACTATTTTGACACAGCGATCGAACTGTATTTTTTGCGTGAGATTACTCTAACCTGTAGGTGTAAAAATCGGAGTGTGAAATTTTTCGGCTATAATGTAGATGCTGCAAGGGTTTGACGCCTCCTCTCCCCAGCACGGGTTAGAGTAATGGCTGCAATCTATAACTGGCAAGGGTTTCAAGAGAAAATGAATCGGTGGGGGTTGACAGGTCGAAGCCTGAAACGGTACTTTAAGAGGAAGTTAGAGTAAATGAACCTTGAAAACCAAATACACCAACGGTTTCAAACATCAGCGACCGCAATTACACTAAAACCCTATTAGGGATTGAAACTTTGCAGTCGATTATTTCACTGCCTAACATAATTGCTGGACCGCAATTACACTAAAACCCTATTAGGGATTGAAACTCCCGTTCCTCTTCGTCGTGCCAGTCTTCCTCTTAGCCACAATTAAACTAAAACCCTGCGATTGCTTCACTTCCAGAGCAAAAATGATATCGCCTTCGATCGCAGAAGTTGTATATATAGCGCGTCTAAATCATTTATGCAATAAGTTAATATTGTTACCCGATCGGGTAAAATCGCTCGAATGCAATGCCGATTACTCGAACGCGAGATCGTTGGTATTTTTGAAAATCGATCGAATTGCATGACTCATTT
>JBOFTL010000939.1:0-2924 GCA_051652045.1 Microcoleus sp.
CATCACGGAGTCATCGGAATTGTCGCTTCTCGCTTGGTGGAACGCTACGGCGTGCCTGTATTTATCGGTACTTTTGAAGATGAAGACTCTGGCGCGCATTCCGATAACTCCTCTCAAATTGTCCGGGGTTCTGCGAGGGGAATTCCTGAGTTTAATGTCTTTGAAGGACTGCAATTTTGTGCCGATTTACTCACAAAATTTGGCGGACATAAAGCGGCAGGCGGCTTTTCCATGCCTGCGACAAATCTCGAAAAATTCCGCAGTCAATTGTCAGTTTTTGCCAATCGCTGTTTGCAGCCGGAACATTTAAAACCGCTGGTTTCTGTTGATGTAAAAGCAGATTTTGTTGAGATCGATCGCGACCTTTACCGCCAAATCGATGCTTTGGAACCTTGCGGGATTGAAAACAAAGCTCCGATTTTTTGGACTCCGAATGTTTGCATTACCGAACAAAGAATTGTAGGTAAAGGAGGTCATCTTAAATTAACTGTAACTCAACCCGGTAAAATGCCAATTAGTTTGCAGGCGATCGCGTGGCGTTGGGGCGAATATTTTCCCCTACCGCGTATAGTAGATCTAGCTTACCGCTTGCGCGAAAATAGTTTTAACGGAAAAACTTCTGTGGAGTTAGAATTAGTAGGAGTCAGGCTGCCTGTAAGTTTAGCCAATCCCTCGTCACTGCCAGTTGTGCAAGCAAATTTTCATTGGAGCGATCGCTCTTATTCTTGCAGTTTATCTCGATCGGGGGATGTGAAAGAGTTAAGAATTCGCAACGAGCGAGGGCAAGTTTTAGCCGTGCGACAAGGACAAAAAACAGGTTTGTTGGGCAACAATCGCGACAGTGCCACAGAGGTTGATGTCTCTGAACCAAACTTCTACAATTTGATTCTCGCGGCTAAAAGCGCTCTCGGTATTTGACATCCTCCCCACCCTAAAGGATGACTATACTCTTACCAGCTATCGAGTAAGGTGCGTCGCCACAAACAATTCATCGTTGTTGGCGAATAGCCGGGGGAGCGCACCTTACCAATTGTGAGTTGTGAGTTGCAATTCACAACTCACAACTCACAACTCATACCATACCGCGCCAGATACGAGCTGAGGAATATCAATCCTCAGCGGGCTTAGGCTTTTTAACCGGCTTAGCAAGGGGTTCTTTGCGCACCGGAGGCGCCGCAGCAGCAGGCTTGAGGTTGGGACGATCCGGCCGGGGACCGTCACCGCTAGGCCGAGGAGTAAACGGTCGCTTGCCTTTCCCTCCCCCTCCCTTAAAGCCCCCTGGCTTGCCACCGGGACCGAATTTCCGCTTCTTGATGGGGAGTGCGCCGATATTGTTCGCCTGCTGAATCATCAGACTGTCAGCCTCCAGCTTGACGTGGAAATCCCAAAAAAACCCGACGGCTTTTGTTGCTAAATCTCCCTTAAGTTTCAGCTTAAAAAACTTCATTGTCTCAGTATCCTTGCGGGGAGCTTGTTTGATTTTGACAATCACATACTTTTCTCCCTCTTGCGATTGATAAATCACCTCGCCGCGGATCGAAAAATAGCCATTTTCCACATCAGGCTCAGGGGGTGATGTGGGAGGTACTTCTCCACTCTGTTTCTCTTCACTCTCACCAGCCGTTTGGTTTTCCTCCTCAGAGGTTGATTCGGCAGGTTTTTTGAGTGTTTCCGGCTCCCAAACGCCCATAATTTGAGCGTGCAAGTTGCCGTCTTCCTGTCTGGTACGGGGATAAACCACCCACAGGTGTTCTCGCGCCAAGTCCAGGTGATTTTTGACTAAACTCATAACTCGACCGAGCAAAACAGCATCGATAGCAGTTCCGTCGGAAGCCGAGAGCATACCCCGCGTGAATTGCTCTTCTGAAGGCGTGTAGCGACCCCGTACCAATCCTACAGCTCGGTATTGCCTGGGTTCGCTGGGTGGGGGAATCGGATGTTGGCGCATCGCCCACGGTTCGTTGTCTGCTGGCGGATTTTCGCCAGCGGCGGTTGCGGCTGTCGCTGGCTGTGAAGCAGCAGCAGCAGCCGCTGGTGTCGGGGGCACTGCTGGCTCTGAGGGAGTCGCAGCATCTCTAGGCTGGGCTTTTGGCATTTTCTGTTCCTTGAGGACAGAACTGTAGCGGGGCCTTTGCAGCCCTTCTGTTGACGCTGGGGCTGACGCTGGGGCGTCTGTTACCTCAGGCGGTCGATCTTGGTCAGCAGGTACGGCCGGCGCTTCTGGTGCGGGACTTTCGTCAGACACCTCGGGTACGGAGGCTGTAACTTCTGGCAGATTGACGAGTGACTCGCTCGGCTGGGCCTTGCGAGTTGTAGCTTTGGGCGATTTGGAAGACCGGTTTGGAGAGGGGTTCATAAAAACTCCTTGCAGCGGAGACACATCCCTTGAGGGAAATTAAAAAGCAACTATTTTTAGACTATCAACACCAACAGGCTTGATGCTGGAGCTGTCCATCTGTTTGCTATCCGCCAACGGCCCGCCCTCAAGTTGACTCTCAAATCGAGCGGTCAGTAGTTCCCAAAACCCTTGGGAATTACTGACCGCTGCACGATCGAAGGTGTGATTGCGGGAGTTGTTGGCTGTTAGCATCATAGATGTTCAGTCTGTCTATTTTACTTAATCCAATTACCTAACGGACCGATCCGCAATATTTTAGGTAATTTTAAGATCGGCTAAATTTTATTGAGCGGACTCTGCACCAATGGGGTGCGAGCCTTTAATCCCAACATCGGTTAGCTGAGCGATGGTCGTTGCAGACCTGTTTCCATCTTAGCTACAAGTAAAAAGTTGCTTTGTCATTTGTGAAGTTTAAGTGAAGCTGATTTACTGCTGTAGGGCCTGCAATTGCTACTCAACAATGTCAGGCATTGCTGACCATCTCAAACAGGGTTTTCGACCCGCTAAGTAGAAGAAAGAAGTAATA
>JBOFTL010000940.1:0-5445 GCA_051652045.1 Microcoleus sp.
GCCATGAACAAGCTGCTATGTGAGAACGGCCTGCAAGAGAAGACTGGGGAAAAGAATCCAGCTTATCGATTGATTGGGAGTGGACACGAGTTTGGCAAGGTTGTCGCTGACACGGCTGCTGGCCACGGCAAGACTGTTCAGCATGTCCGGTGGTACGAGTCAGTCCTAACCCAGCTATAGCCTGTAACCATAAACCCCCTGCCAATTGCATGACGCACGGCAGGGGGTTATTATATGGGGATACCCGGTCCTCTCAAACCGGGCGGACCAATCCATCGAAGGAGCGATGAATGGCTGAGAATATTTTACCTGATTCAAAAGTGCCTTGGGCAAAATCTGACCATGACAAACCACGCATGGGGTTAGTTATGGGGGGATTTATTCGGGCACTTACCGCCGTTTCTCTTGTTGGCACGTTTGGGGCCGACGAGTACACCGACGACGGTTGGGTTCATGCACCCGATGGCATCGAACGCTACACTGATGCGATGTACCTGCATTTGGCTGCAGAACATCTCGGGGAATGCGTTGTCTCGCCTGATGTTGAGGAGGAGCGATGAAAGAGACGATCGAGTCTGAATTCCAGAGGGAGATGTTTGCCCGTATGGTCGAGGGGCTTCCAGTCGACGCGTTAAGGCGTCTTATCATAGACATGCACACGACCATGCTCGAAAAAGACCGAGCATTCAACGAAATTCTCAAATCACAACTATTCAGAGGCCTATAATGACTGACGACTTAGATATCCTATTCCCTAAAACCGAAACGGTAAAAACTGACCAAGCCATCGTAACGGTTAAAGCTTTACTGTTCAAAAACACCAAGACCGCCCTGAAGCTCGCCGGGAAATATCGCGACCGCTTAATAGTTGCTGAGAACCCTGGTGTTGCAATCCTGTCAATCCTGGACGACCCAGACACGGCTGTTCAAGATATATCGGATTTTGTCGGGTGTTTTGAACCTGAAGTTAAGGATTTGCGCAGAGGGAAGGATAACCCCCCCCTGACTTTTCCTGATGATTTTACGATTGACGAAGTGGCGGAATTTTTGTTTAAAGCGATCGAGGTTAGCTCACGTTTTTTTCGCCAACGGTTCCAAGCGCAGAAGGCGGAGACTCCCCAAGTTGGGGAGAAGTCGCCACTACCCTCCTACGAAGCGGCATTGGCTACGCTGAACTTGAACGAAGAACAACTGAACAAGTTGAGCTATTCTACAGAGAGTGCCAGCGAGATTCTAGGCGAGGACGTGCCGACCGAATAGAGGACCTTTTACTGTCTCAAGATTTTGAGATGGCTAAAGACGTAATAAGGGAACTCAGGCATATTTAGCGTTTCCATGTAATATCGCCTCATGGCAAACACCCGCGTTCTCCAGACCAAGTTCACAACTGAGGGCCTTAATGAGGTCCTCAGTTCCTATGCAAAGGTTGCAAAGTCCCTCGACGATGCGTTTGATTCTGCCCGGAAATCCTTAACCCTTGCAAAGGATCTTAAAGCCTACGGAGAGCAGTACAAGCTCTCTGCCACGGTTGAGCAAGCGGAGAAGCTTAGAGCGCAGGCAGCCCAGAAGGCAAACCAGGTTATCTCTAACTCGTATCGAGAACTCAGGATTAGGTCTGAGTCCGATATCGAATCGATGAAAAAACAAGCCTTTGCTGCTTATCGAGTGATTGCGACTGCCAACAGTGGAAACACAGCCGTCGTTACAAGAGCGCAAGCGGCTTTGAGTGCCCGACTAAAAGAAATTGATTCCCTGCTGGGGGGCGTAGAGCGATCTGCTGTTAAAGCAAGCGGTGGTTTTACCGTGCTAAAAGGGGCGATCGCCAACGTTGTTTCAGCCTCTGTTCTCAACCTGTTCTATGGATTAGGTCGGACTGTCCAAGACCTGGGTACCAATGTTGTTAAAACTGGGGCTGATTTCGAACGAGTAAAGACTGCTCTAGGTCTGTTTGTTGGGTCCGCCGCGACAACCCAGCAAGTCTTAAGAAGCCTGGTCGACTATTCGGGCAAATCTCTCTCGACCTTGTCTGAGATCGTAGAGAATGCCCGTAGCCTATCAGCCCGAGGTATCGGGAAAGGTAACCCTGAAGAGTTAGTCGACACCATTAAGCGGCTAGATGAGATTGCTGTAGGGGCCAACTCGTCTCTATCTAACCTCGCTCTGGTCTACGCCCAAGTAAAAGATCAGGGCAGAACATTCGGGCAAGACCTGAACCAGATCACCAACGCCGGGATATCGGTTGAGGATATCGGGAAATCGGTTGGAATTGCTGCTAAAGATGTTAGAAAATTCTCCGAAGACGGCGGGTTAACCTTCGAGAAGTTCAAGAAAGTCATCATCGATGTTACGTCAGAGGGCGGCAAATTCTACGGGCTGACCGAGAAACTTGCAACTACAACACCCGTAAAACTGAGCAATTTACAAGATGCTTTAGAAGGCCTCTATCGGTCAATTTATGACAAGATCAACCCGTCCTTAGGGTTGATGCTCGATACAATCACGAGCTTCGGGAAAGGGCTATCGAACTCGGATTTTCTAGCACCTCTGAATGAAGAACTGAAGCAGTTCAGCGATTACATCAAGAGCCCATCCGGAGCTGCAGAGGCGACAAGATTATTAAGGGAGGGCATTACAGCTCTTCTGGACCTTATTAAGTTAGCTGCTGCTGCTATTAGAGCGTTTGGCCCTCCACTGGTAGACGTTATCGGGTTTGTGGTCGACTGGAAGGATGCTGTAATTGCACTATTCCAGGCGTGGGCGGCTTACACCGTGTTCTCGAAGATTGCGGCAGCTATCGGCGTTTTGCAGACCGCCCTGGCAGGAGCGGCAGCGGCAGGCGGTGTTATGAACACTGTCGGGCTTGCGGCAATCGGTCCAGCGGGGTGGGTGGTATTAGGGGCGAGTGCACTTGTGGTATTGGCCGCGAATTGGGACAAGGTAACCGCTGCAACTGACAAAGCAGCAAATAGTTTTGAGGATGCCTATAAATCTTTTGCCCGAATGTCACGGGAAAAGCTGGGTCTTCCAGAGTCCCCACTCTATGCAGAGGGAGACCAAGACGGCGGGGCACTTCTAGGCATCACGGGCAACACTGGACGATCTACCGGACCTCACCTTGACGTTAGATATGGACGGGGGTATGACCCCCAACGCCGTCGCCCAACAGAGAGCCATCTTGCTCGAATTGCGGTGAACGGGAAAGTCCTAAATAACCACATGATCTCTAGCGAGCATCGGGAGCGGAATCCGGGCCGACCGGGCCATGATGGAGTCGAGTACGCTACGGCGCTAGGTGGGCGGATAACCTCTACTGTCCCCATCAAGTCAGTATCCAAACCGACCTGGGATCCAGGCGGGGGCGGGTATTACACTGTAGTCACCTACTCTGACGGGGTGGAACTGGCCTTGCTCCACCAAGACCCGTCTGTCCTAACGAGCGGGGTAGGCAAAACAATCGACAGGAGCCAACGACAAGGGCCACCAGCTCCACAGAGCGTGTTACAAAAGGTACTACAACCAACCCGTGTTTCCACACCACCAGGGGGTGCTCTCCCATCCCCTGGTGCTACACCAGACAAAGGGGCATCGCTCCGATCGTCCTCTGCCCCTTCGGGAGACGCTAGGCGTAAAGCCTTCCTTGACCTCATCAGCAAGACTGAGGGAGCAAACTACAATACCCTCTACGGAGGAGGAACGTTCAATTCCTTTTCCCAACATCCGGGCGGTGGACCTGCGGGGCGGTATCAGTTCAAGCCCGCTACATTCAATGAAATTAAAGCGCGGCTAGATCTTAAGGATTTTGGTCCTGATAGCCAAGACGCCGCTGCGGTGGAGTTACTGCGCGAAAAAGGCGCGTTAGATTACATCCTCAAGGGCGATTGGAAGAACGCGATCGCCAAATTGGTACCATACACATGGTCATCTCTCCCCGGGGGGGAACAGCCACGGGCAACGATGGCAGAGGCTATCAAATTCCTGAACGATAAGTTGGGCAAGGATCAAGATGACACCGCCTCTCAGCTAGAGCGCTCTCGAATGGAAAGCATCTCAGCAGCAGAAGATGCTCGACGGCGAGAAAAAGAAGAGGCGGAGAATGAGCGGAAACGCAAGCAGAGAGAAGCCATCGAGGGGGCAAGACGAGTCCAGGACCTGACGACCCAAACCGCCAATGAGCAACAGCTAGCCTTGTTTGATCGCAGAGCCGACGAGAGACGCCGCGCCTTTGACTCGACTGCGTTTGCCAACATCTCTGGCCTCAAAGATCAGGGACAAAACACCTCGTTTTATGAGCAAGATACAGCCCTTCGTCGCAAGGATATGGATGAGCGGTTGGAGTCTGCTCGCCGGGTTCTGGAGATGGAGCAGTCTATCAAGACGTTGACCATTGAACAGCAGCGGTTATCTGCTGATGGCAAAAAGCAAGATGCTGAGGTCTACGGGCAGAAAATCGCGTTCATCCGGGATGAGATCAACTATGAGAAGAAACTGGCAGAAGAAAAGAAAACCCGCGCTGCTATTGAGCAGAAGGAACTTGAAAAAGGGCTGGAGCGCGATCGCCAAGAAAAGCTACAGCAGGCATCTTTGGGTCTAGCTGGCAACACCAAGGGCATCAATGCTCTGAGGCCTGACCCCACTGGTATTGTCGAAATGCTGGATAAAGTAGAGTCCGACGTTGTCCAGCAGTTCGATGCAATCAAGGAAGGGTTAGCATCCCAATTGAAGGCGGTCCAGGACATCATCACATCACGGGAAGTCTTAGGGTTGCAATATCAAGAGGAGCTGTCAATTCTGGAGCAGCTCAAAGCTCAGTATCTTGACATCCTAGACATCCAGGGAGAGGCCGTAAATGCTGCCCTAGACGGGGCTATTACAACCTCAGACACCTTGGACACTCTGCTAGATGGACAAGTGGAGCAGACTGAGACGTGGGCAGACGCGCTGCAAGGTGCGACTGAGAACGCTCTGAGCGGCGTCCTCGATATCATGGGCGGCTTACTTGATGGGACGGAGGATCTTGGCACACAATTGCTTAGTGTGGTGACAGGATTCCTCAAGCAAATTGCTGGATTCTTTGCCTCTCAGGCCCTACAAGGGTTGATGGGCGGACTGTTCAAAGGAGGTGGAGGGAATCTATTTAGTAGTCTGTTCAGCAGTGGTGGCGCTGGTAGTTTCAGTGTGGGAGGAGGGGGATTGCTGGGAGCCCTCCCCGCTTTTCATAGTGGCGGCCCTACTGGTACTGGTGGAGAGTTTCTTGCTAGACTTACCGGCAACGAGTTTGTAATGAGTCCAAGTGCCACTGCATTTTACGGAGAGGACGCATTATCCCGAATGAACACACTAAAAAGCCCCGTCACTCTCAGGGATGCGGGGCGTGGATCGAGTCACTTCGCGGGGGGTGTTGCGTCCGGATCGATCAGTATCAATGTTACCACCCCGGATGCAGAT
>JBOFTL010000941.1:0-11681 GCA_051652045.1 Microcoleus sp.
ATATCTGGTGTTTGGGAATCGTTGCAAGCAGTGATATATCCCTGACGGTAACGTTCGGCCCACATCTCATTAAAACAGGGATCGACGATGGTTTGTCCCAAAAGAGACAAATTCGGTTGGGAAAGCACTTCTAGATCGATGACTACATTGTAATCGACATCGAAGCGGCAGATCAGAACTCGATCGCTTTGGAAAAATTGCCGAATAAGTTCCAGACAATCTTCCAAAACTCGATCGAGTCTGACCGATCGATTAATTGATTGGGCGATGATGGATAGTAATTGGTCAGCTTGTGCTTGTTGCTGTAGTTGAAATTCTGCCTGCTTGCGATCGGTAACATCTAGTTGCACACCATCCCAAATAGTAGAACCATCAGCCAGCCGTTCCGGTTGAGAGGCAACTTGTATCCATTTCACCTTACCGAGAGGGGTAACAATCCGAAATTCTTCTTTGAATGGAGTCAGGTTTTCTGTTGCATAAATTATTGCTTGGAGGATGCGATCGCGATCGTCCGGATGTTCCATTTCTCGCAGGTTTCTGACTCCATTTAAAAAGTCTGCCTGCGGCACTTCGTAGAGTTTGGCGCAACCCGAACTGATGTATGGTGTTGAAAGCGAACCATCTGTCGCTAAATGCAACTGGAAAATCGCGCCGGGGAGGTTATCAGCCAGTTTCTGGAATCGCGACTCACTGGCTTGTAATTCTGCTAAGGTTTGCTGAGACTGGTGATAAAGTCTGGCATTTTCCAAAGAAATAGCAGCTTGGGTGCAGAGGAACTCGATTACTGTAATCCGATCGCTCGTAAATACCCCAGCAGTAGATTGATTTTTTAGGTAAAGAATTCCTGCTAAATGCCCTTGGTTAAGAATTGGCAAACACAGAATGCTCTTAGGTTGGCGTTCAATTAGATAGCGATCGATGACTGGTAAATCTGTTTGTAAATTGTCGATCGCCACCGCAGTTTGCATCCGTTTCACATACCGAATCAGCGCGTTCGGAACGTGGGGAGAATCATCTAAAAGTTGCGAGCAAAGTTCTGTGGTTTCAGGAGTGGCGATCGCTCTCACTTGCCATTTTTCATCCTGAGGTAGAACTAATATACACTTGTCAGCCCCGGAGTTTTGCAGAATAATTTGGGTAAGTTGCTGGAGTAATTCATCGAGTTGAATGGTGCTAGAAAGGGCTTGAGCTGCTTTGATGACTGAGGCAAAATCTAGTGTGTCGGATATATTGCTGGTGAAACTTTGGGTGGATGAGTGAGTAATACTGGTTAGGGTTTCTAGAGGATTGAAGCTGTTTTTAGGTTCCTGCAAGATTGGTTGGAGAAGTTGCCGGTAGCGGGTTTCTAGATCGACTACTTTGGCTAATGCTCCCCATCGGGCATAACAGTAGTAGGCTTCTTGCATATAGCCAGCAGCTACTTTTTCTTTACCCCAATTGAGGTAGAATTTGGCGGCGAGTTCGTTAGCGATAGCTTCTTCTTGGATGTATTCATTGATTTTGGCTCCAGAAATGGCGCGATCGTACAGTTCGATCGCCTGTGTTGTTTCACCCAAAATTCGATTTCTTTCTGCTTCGACGAGATCGAATTTATGGGTGTAGTTCGCAGGGGCGTAGTGCATCCACGTTTTGAACATATCTTGATTGGCAGTGACTTTTTTTAGCAATGCCTGCTTTTCTGGTTCATCTACCTCAGCCAGCCGCGCTATCCTCGCTAGGGAATCGTACCAATAGAACACTGGAACGACACACATACCGACAACCCCATGAATATTGTTTTCTGCTGCGATCGCATATTCAACTGCGGCTTGATAATCTCCAAAGAGGTAACAAAGAATCAATTTATTGAGATAGATAGTATTGAGAAGTGTATAGTCATCTTGCTCTGTAAACACAGGAATGACTTTCTCTTCGTTACAAATCTCTCCCAACAGCAGGCAATTGTTCTCAGATTTTCCCAGCAAATTTAAGACAGATTGGTAGAATATCGACTGCCAATTCAATGCTTTTATATGTTTGAGGGTTTGCTCAGTTGCTGTATGATATATCTTCATAATTACAGCTAATTCTGATAAATTTTGACCTGAAAAATAAGAGTGATAACAATACATAGCAGCATTGTAACCAGCGTATTCTAAATCTCCAACTTCTAAGGCACTTTGATATCCTTCAAGCAGTGGATAGATCGTCTTTTTTAGGTGTGTTTTCCAGGCTTTTACATGACCGTTAAAAACTTCAAATACCCGACCTCGCATTTCTTTAGCATCAAGTCGATCGAGAACATCAGTAGCAAGTTGACCGAACTGAAACCCTAGATCGAAATCACCAAATGCACAGCAAATAATAAATCCGCAGCAAGCATAGGCATAGGGAGTAACAGTATCATTACCATTTTCAACTGCTATTTCTACTTGCTTGAACATTGCCAAACTCAACAGATCTGGGTTGGTACAGAATAAGGGGGCAGTAATTCTGGTAATAATTCTGGCAGCAGCAATACTAGCTGGGTTTTGATTTTTTGGCAAATTTAGTAAGTTTGCCACTGACAATTCTGCTGCTGCTAAATCGGATTGCATCTTTTCAAATGCTTGCCGAACATCTGCTGAAGTAGGACGTTCGGGAAACTCAACATCCAGAACTTTGAGAAAGTTTAAAGCAATGCTAACAGATTCTTTCAATTTATGCTGCGAGATCAGGCGTTGAATCTCGATCTCATAAACTTTAACGGTATCGAGTGGGGTTTTAGCTTGTTTAAGTACGGTTTGCACCCAGATTTCTGTTTGGCTCAAATCTCCATTAAGATAAGTTGCAGATGCCAGTTCCTCGTGGAATTTAAGCGCGAGTTCATATTGCTCTACCCAACAGTCAGCCGTCAGCAGTTTTAATCCAGTAGATAGATACTGAATTGCTGCTGTATAGGCAGTTGAATAGATCGCTTTCTTGCCAGCAAACAAGTTGAGGTGAGACAATTCGTCCTGCTGGGTGCGATCGCTTAACAGATCGCACCCTATATTCAGTTGATTAACAATTGCGAAAATCTTTTCCTCTTGTTCCGCCTGAGATGTATTCTGGAGCAATAATTGTCCGATCGTTAGGTGAGTAATTTGTTTTGCCTCTTCAGCAATCAATGAATAAGCAGCTTGTTGAACGCGATCGTGCAGGAATTTATAAGCAACGACAATCTCACCACTGCGTTCGCTGCTTGCTGAGTCAATCGCTTGAAAAAACTTGTAGGTTTCACTAATAGGCAGAATCAATCCTTCTTGTAATGCCTTCCACAATGCAGTTGCCACCTCAGATTCTGACTGTTCGGAAACGATCGCCAATGTATTCAAGTCAAATTGATTCCCAATACAAGCCGCCAGTTTCAAAACCGCCTGAGTTGCTAGAGGAAGTTTCTGCAATTGTTGGGCCATAAACTCCACCACATCATCCGTCAATGCGGCTTCTCGTACCTGGGTGATATTGCACTGCCAAACGGCTTCCGAAACATTGAATGCAATCAGCTTATCTTGATGCAATGCCTTGAGAAACTGTGTCGCAAAAAAGGGATTACCTTGGGTTTTTTGAGAGAGTAACTCGGTCAAAGGTTGAGCCAATATCTCAGCACAACTCAGCGTATCGGCTACCAACTGATTTAAACTGGTGTTCGAGAGTGACTCTAGCGCGATCGCATTCACCGTCGCTCCAGCTTTCCTCACCTCATCCAGCGTCAACATCAATGGATGGGCTGCAAATACTTCATTATCTCGGTAAGCACCAATCAGCAATAAATAGCCTGTCTGCGATTCCTCCATCAACAACTGCATCAACTTTAATGAAGCGGAATCAGCCCACTGAAGGTCGTCCAAAAATATCACTAAGGGATGCTCTTTTGTGGTAAAAACTTGGATGAATTTCTGGAACAATAAATTAAACCGATTCTGTGCGGATGTTCCTGAAAGTTCTGCTACAGGAGGTTGCTGTCCGATGATGCGATCGAGTTCGGGAATGACTTCAATTATGACTCGAGCATTATCTCCCAAGGCTTCAAGAATCTTGGCTTTCCAAATTTGTAATTGGGTATCGGATTCTGAAAGCAGTTGTCCCATCAAATCTCGAAAGGCGATTACGAAGGCACTCAAGGGAATGTTACGATTAAATTGGTCAAATTTCCCTTTGATGAAGTAGCCGCGCTGCCGCACAATGGGCTTGTGAACTTCATTAACAACAGCAGTTTTACCAATGCCCGAGAATCCAGTTACGAGCATCATTTCTGTATTGCCGTCACTGACGCGATCGAACGCTGCTAATAAAGTTTTGACCTCAGCTTCTCGTCCGTAGAGTTTTTCGGGAATGGTGAAGCGATCGCTAATATCTCGTGTTCCGAGTTCAAAATATTGGATATTCCCTGTTTCTCGTAACTGAACCAAACACATCTCTAAATCGTGTTTCAATCCCAATGCACTTTGATAGCGGTTTTCGGCATTTTTCGCCATTAACTTACTAACTATTTGCGATAAAACCAGCGGAATTTCTGGTTTTATCATCGCGATCGGTATCGGCTGTTTGGCGAGATGACAATGCACTAATTCCATCGGGTCATCTGACACGAACGGTAACTGTCCTGTCAATAATTCATAGCAGGTAACACCTAGAGAATAAAAATCACTGCGATAGTCAATGCCGCGATTCATTCTCCCGGTTTGTTCGGGAGCTAAATAGGCTAATGTTCCTTCGAGGGCGTTGGGATTTTGAATTTCTTGGGTTTCTCTGGGTAATAGGGAAGAAATACTGAAATCAATCAGTTTGATTTGTTGGGTTTCGGGATTAATTAATATATTGGCTGGTTTAATGTCTTTATGAATGACTCGATTTTGGTAGAGATAGTCGAGAATATCAGAAAGTTGGATGGCTAAGTTGAGAAATTCTGTTAAATCACAAAAGTTGGAGGATGTTTTGTCATCTGTTTCTGCTTTCAGATACGTAGATAGGGAGATGCCTCCAAAGTCTTCCATGACTAGGGCATAGCTATTGCGGTAGATTTCCAGGTTTAGGGGTTTGATGATGCTGGGGAAGTCAAGATTTTTGGCAATTGTATATTGGTTGCGAAACCCGACGAGCTCGGTAAAGTTGGGATATTCGTTTCGCAGCAGTTTGATGGCGACTGGGTATTTGTCGCTAGTACGGATGCCTCGATAGACTAGAGTGCGATTACCTGTATAAAGTTGCTCTGTAATCTGATAACCCAATAACTTAGTAGTTGCCTGCATCACCTTCCCCCTATACTTCATTAAAGTATAGCTCATCACTTGAAAAATTATCTAAGTATAGATACAGTTTTTTTCAGATTCGATATTTCTTAACTGGGCATCGATCGCCAGTTGAATTGTAAAAACCGTGCTTTGACCAAATTGTGAATTAACCTCGATCGTCCGCCATATTTTTCTACTACAATTGGGCGGGCAATCGACAATCCCAATCTCATTTTTGGTAAGTAAGCCCACCTAATTAAGCCTAAGAGATCGATCGCAAAATAGCTTGCTATTTTTCGGGAGTTTTGAGTGTTGAGTTGTGAGTTAAAGACAGTTCAAAATTAACTCATTTAAAACTTAAAAGTCAAAACATACTTGCCCCAATCCGCTCTCAACTCTCAACTCTCAACTCTCAACTTCCTTCTACTTAGTGATTCCACTACTTTTGTTTGAGGACAACTAAAGTGATGTCATCATATACCTTTTGCTTGCCGATATAACGCTTAATCCAGAACGCTCTATAAACGCCTGCCCCGATTTGCCAATCTTGAGATTATTGAGAAATTTACTAATAGTTTCCAGGAAAAGGCTAATGCTAAACACGACTTACAGCTATTTTCAAGTAGGCTCTGACAGGGGTTGATACTTGCCTTTGAAAATTATTTGATGAAGGCATTGACGCTTGGCTTTTGCGAACACAGAATATCTGGGGACATTCTTTTTGAGCATTCCCCGATCGGGTTTCCCATCAACCTCCTCTATTAAAATTTAACATCGATCGAGTGGTAAAGTCAAAACAAATTCTGTGCCGCTGCCCAATTGGGAATTAACTTCGATTTTTCCTTGATGTTTTTCTACTACGATTTGACGGGCGATCGCCAATCCCAATCCCGTACCTTTCCCAACGTCTTTGGTAGTAAATAGATGGTCGAATATCCGGGATTTCACTGATTCCGTCATTCCATTTCCGTTATCGGCGATCGCAATTTTTACCTGTTCCCCTTCGACTGTTGTTTGCACGATAATGCGATTGGGATTTTTCTGAATTTCGTCAAAAGTTTTCCCGGCATTTGATTCATCTAAGGCATCGATCGCATTTGCCAAGATATTCATAAATACTTGATTCAATTGTCCGGCATAGCATTCTACCATTGGAATTGAACCGTAATTTTTGATAACTTCGATTTCCGGGCGAGTATCGTTTGCTTTGAGGCGATGTTTTAAAATTAAAATTGTGCTGTCAATACCTTCGTGCAGGTTGAAAGGAACCGGACAATCGTTATCGGCACGAGAAAATGTCCTCAAACTAATGCTGATGTCGCGAATGCGATCGATTCCTTGTTGCATCGAATCGATCGACTTGGGTAAATCCTCTTGTAAGTATTCCAAGTCCATTTCCTCCACAACTTCCTGTAGTGAAGCACTCGGATTAGAGAGTTCTTTTTGGTAGAGAACGAGCAGTTGAAATAGGTCTTTAATATAGTCCTGAGCGGGTTTCAGATTGCCAGCAATAAAACCAAGCGGGTTATTAATCTCGTGGGCTACAGCCGCCACTAAATTGCCCAAAGTAGACATCTTTTCGCTGTGGATTAACTGAATTTGAGATTGTTGCAATTGTGTCAGTGCTGCTTCGAGATCGGCAGTTTTTTCAGCTACACGCTGTTCGAGATTTTTAGTTAATTGCCGTAGCTGCAAATGAGTTTTTACCCGTGCTAGAACTTCCTTTTCTTGAAAAGGTTTGGTGATATAGTCTACAGCACCCAGGTCAAATCCTTTCACCTTACTGTCGGTATCAGAAAGCGCCGTCATAAACACGATCGGAATGCTTGCTGTTTCTGGATCTGCCTTCAAACGTTTGCAGGTTTCAAAGCCGTCAATTCCTGGCATTTGGATATCGAGCAAGATCAGATCGGGAGGATAACTTTGGACTCGCTTCAGGGCGCGATCGCCGTCGATCGCGGTTATTACTTCATACCCCGCATCACTTAAAGTTTCGCAAACTACTTCTAAGTTCGCAGGGGTATCGTCCACCACCAGAATTAATTCAGGATTAAACATCTGCTTTCTCCTGTGTCAGGTATTGTTTCAGCAACTCTTCAATCTCTTCGGCTTGAAATTGCTTGGCAAGCTGAATAATTTCTGAAGCAAAACCAGCGTAGCTAGGGTTAGATTGAGCAATCTGCTCTGTGCGTTCTCGCAGCCGTTTTAAGTTTCCTTTCTGTGCCAGTTCTAGTAACATTTTTAATTCGCCAGTGTCGGGAATAATCTCTGAGTTTTCTAACGCAGTCGCGGCAGTGGATGCTTCCGAGTCGTTTGATGTCATTTTATATTGCCATTTTAATCCCAAATGAGTGGCTAAAAGGTCAAATAATTCGCTAAATTCCACTGGCTTTGCTAGGAAATCATTGCCCCCTGCATCTAAACTCATCTTGCGATCGAGTTGTGCCACTGATGCCGAAGAGACAATGACCTTATGGTGTTGCAAATCGTGAGATGCGCGAATTTTTTCGAGCAGTTCAAAGCCGTTCATCACTGGCATCACCAAGTCGGTAATTATTAAGTCAGGTTGAGATTGTCGGATTTTTTCTAGCCCTTCTTGTCCGTTTTCTGCTTCGATCGTTTGGAATCCTAGTGGCTCTAACAAGTTGACGAGAACCGCTCGGTTTTCCCAGCGATCGTCTACTACAAGAATGCTGCGTCGTTGTCCTTCATAACCAATAATTTGTTTTCCAGTTGCTGTTGAGTTTTGCTGCGCCCAATCAGTAGCAATGGCTAGTTCCACCTCAAAAAAGAACTTACTGCCGGCTCCATGTTGGCTCTTAACTTGGATTTCTCCGTTCATCAACTGCACGATCCTTTGGCTAATTGCCAGTCCTAAACCCGTACCCTCGGATTGACGCTGGCGATCTCCTACTTGTTCAAATGCCTGGAAAATTTTATCCAACTCATCAGGCGCAATTCCCACGCCCGTATCTTCAATTTGAAATTCGATCGTGCGAGCGGACGGATTGGCATCGTTTTCAACTACAATAACCTCGAACTTGACAGCACCTTTGTCGGTGAATTTAATCGCATTTCCTAACAAGTTTAGCAAGACCTGACGCAGCCGTTTTTCATCGACAAAAATTCCTTCAGGCAACTGCAAATCCGGCTCGTAAACAAAGTCAATGCCTTTTTGTTCGGCACGAATGCGGCAGATTTCAGTAACAGCTTGGAGGAATGAGGGAAAGTGAATCGCTTTCGGTGCGAGTTCTAGTTTGCGGGCTTCAATTTTGGACAAGTCCAATACATCGTTAATCAGCGTCAGCAAATGAGAACCGCACTGGTGAATGACTTCTACCCCATGCCGTTCTTTTGTTTGCAATGTGCTGCTGCGGTTGAGGATTTGAGCGTAGCCCAAAATGCCATTGAGGGGCGTGCGAAGTTCGTGGCTCATATTGGCGAGAAATTCACTCTTGGCCTGGTTAGCACTATCGGCTAGCAGTTTTGCTTCTTTTAGCTCTGCGGTGCGCTCATCAACCCGGCTTTCGAGTTCGGTAAAAGAGGTTTTAAGTTGCGCGGCCATTTGGTTGAACGATCGCGCTAGTCCCTCCAGTTCATTGATGCCTTGGACTTCTACCGCGCGATCGAGTTCTCCAGTGGCGATCGCTTCACTGGCTTGCTGCAATTTACGAATCGGTCGGGTAATCCAGCGAGAGGTGTAGAAGCCCAGGATGATGGCGGCTGACAATGCACCTAAACAAAGCCAGATAGTGGTACGAGTGTTGGCATCAATCTGTGCCATGAAGTCGGATTCGGGCACAGCCACAACAATCAACCAGTCCAGCCCGTATCGATCGGAAAATGGTGTGACATGGACAAATTGGCGCTCGCCATTGATTTGAAATTCGAGGTGTTGCGTTCCAGAGATGTTCTTAAGATCTCCGAATTTCTGCTGTAGATATTGGCCTGTTGCTCGAATTAGTGGAGTTTTACTGTCGTTGATATTGAGTTGGACTTTTTCATTGGTTTTGGGGTCTTGACTAAAAAGATCGTTTTCAACCGAAGACGCGATCAATAGACCTGAACGTTTGATAACAAACGTTTGCCCAGATGAGGCGACCTTGAGATTCTTCAGAAACTTGCTTAAGTCAGCAAGTGACAAATCAACCAGCAGAACACCTTGCAGCTTTCCTGTTGACCGGTAGACGGGGTGAATTGCTCCAATCCCAAGCTGGACCGTGGGGTTTTGCCACAGGTAAGTCACCCAGCTTGGTTTGCCAGTCTGAACGGCTTTTTTATACCAGGGTCGTTCAAACAGATTGAATTTATGACCCACTGAAAGGACTTCCCGGCGGTTTCCCTGGCTATCGCTAGCATAGGTATAATATTTGCTTGGATTATCAGCATCGACCACAGCAATATTGGGGAATTGGTTAGGAACCGTTTCTGCTCCAGTAAAAAAATTTAACGCAGAGCCGTAGGAGATGTAGCTAATGGCAGGAAATCGTTGCATGATTTGCCAAATGAAACGCTCCATGGATGCCAAATTATCGCCATCGATCTGCCCACCCTTGATAGTGTCCGCAAGAATGCTATTGACCACCTGGGGCTTTTCCAGATAATTGGTAATGTGGTCGTCAACGCGCTCACTCACTTTGACCATGAGTCGATCGGCTAAATCATTGACTGCCCGTTGTCCATTCCGGAGGGAAATATAGCCAGTGAGACCCACTGCTGCAAAGACTTGCAGGACAAATGGCACAATTAGAACGGCTTGTAGCGGGATACGGTGAACGGAAGGTCGATCGCTGAATTCTTTCGTTTTGATAACCATGATAACTCTCTGGAACAAATAGGCTGGGATCCCCTGGTTTTCCGGAACCTTATCTCAACGATGGCTGAGCCGATCGTTCGCTCTCTGCCCTCGATAAACTAAAGTTTGATAACCTGCATAAATTTGTTCGATAATCTCGGATCCTGATACTTCTATCATAAATTTTGCTCGCACCAGACGCCAGTATTTTTATTCCAATTTACTCAAAATATTTGACGCTTTATGTGATGCCGATCGCAGGTAAAATATGTTGGTTTTGTTGTATTTGCTCGGCTTAAAGTGGCAGGGCGATCGCGAATTCTGTTCCTTGTCCGAGAGTTGAATTGACTTCGATCGTGCCTCCATGTTTTTCGACCACAATTTGACGGGCGATCGCCAATCCCAATCCCGTCCCTTTTCCTATAGGTTTGGTAGTAAAAAAAGGATCGAATAAGCGCGATTTTATCCGGTCAGAAATCCCGATTCCGTTATCAGCAATGACAATTTGTACCTGGTTGTTTTCGGTCAAAACTGTACTAATTGAAATCCGATTCTGCTTGCTAGTAATCTCCTGAATACTGCGTTGGCGATCGCTCTCTTCCAAAGCATCGATCGCATTCATTAGCAAATTCATAAACACCTGGTTCATGTCTCTGGCGCAGCATTCTACTAACGGCAGTTCGCCATATTGCTTCACGATTTCAATCGCCGGACGTTCGGCGTGTGTTTTGAATCGATGCTGCAAAATCATTAAGGTGTTATCGAGGCCTTCGTGGAGATTCACCGCCTTGTATTCCGATTCATCCAAACGCGAAAAGTTACGTAAAGATAGAACGATTTGTCTGACTCGATCGGAACCCACTTTCATCGATCTCAGGATGTTAGCTAAATCCTCTTTCAAGAAGTCAAATTCTACATTTTCTATTTCGGCAAGCAAAGATTCAGGTGGATGGGGATAGTGGGATTGATAGGCGTCGCATAAGTGCAATAAATCTTGTGCGTGTTGGTCAATATGATGCAGGTTGCCATTAATAAAATTAATCGGGTTGTTAATTTCGTGGGCAATTCCTGCTACCAGTTGTCCCAACGCCGACATTTTTTCAGTTTGCACCATCTGTGCTTGGGTGCGATGTAATTCTTTTAATGTTGTTTGCAATTGTTGATTTTTTTGGTTTAATTCTTGGGTGCGTTCTTTCACCCTGTCTTCTAATTTGGCGTACAACCGAGCATTCTCTAAGGAGATAGCCGCTTGGGACATTAATAGATGCAAAACTTCTAGCCGATGGCGCGTAAATGCTCCCACTGTCAGATTATTTTCTAGGTACAAAATGCCGATCGGCTTGCCTCGATCGAGCATCGGCGCACAGAAAATACTCTTGGGTGAATGGTGCTGAATGTAGGAGTCAGTCGCTAGGGTTAGATCGTTCGCAGCATTCTCGATCGCCACTAAGGAGAGGGTATTTTTAACTCGATTAATCAGAGTAGCTGGTACTGTTTGACCATCCTCAAAAGGCAGCGACTGCAAGACTCTATCTGGCTGTTCTAGTTGGGATAATGCTTCAATTACCCAGCGAGTTCCTGTTGGCATTAGCAACGCACATTTCTGCGCTCCCGCAATTTTGAGTATCACATTAAGTAGGCTTGACAGTAAT
>JBOFTL010000942.1:0-8118 GCA_051652045.1 Microcoleus sp.
AAGTAACGCGAGGAACTTTGGGAAAACTGTTATAAAATCGAGTTGCCCAGCGTTCCAAATTCAAGCCGTTATCTAAAATCAAACTAGCACCTTTTCCCCGTTTTAAATCGCTGGGCGTGGGTTCGTAGCCGTGAATTTCTGCCCCCGGTTTAGTAATCGATTCTACGGTTGCTTTATCTCCGGCGACGTTCTGAGCCATGTCTGCAAGCACCGTGAAGGTGGTGAGAATGACTTTTCGGTCTTTTTTGATCGAATCGGTAGCAGTAGGGCTAGAATTTTGATTTTGCTGGGTTTGGGGCCCCACAGCAGTTTGAGTGTTGCACCCGCTTAACCAAACTCCGAGTAATACTATCGATCCAGCTATTTGATACCTTTTCCAGATGGGAAAGGAGCAGAGGGTGAGATGATTATCGCAGGGGAAAATTTGACGATTTCTCCGCATAAATTCCAAAACAATTGGCTAAATTCGCCGCAGCTTATTGCTGAGGGCGCGATCGCCCCTGAAGGCTTTTCATAATGTTTTCATTATCTTCAATTTACCACAGTATAGTAAAACAATGAAATAATTATGAAAAATTACTGTAGCGATCGGGCGATCGGGCAAAATCGACAGTAGTTGCTAGAGTATTGAAAAGGAGGCATTACAGTTGGTTGCGCCACAAGATTGTGAAAGGATGATTCGATCGCTCGGATGGGATGGGTTGCGTACTCTGTGGGACAATATCGAGAATCGCAGCACTCCAGGATGGGACCCCGGCCAAGCCTTTGAATATTTGGTAATCCGAGCATTTCAACTTGATGGTGCGCGGGTAAAATGGCCTTATACGGTGAGGCTTTTTGATGAGGTAGTCGAACAAATTGACGGTGCCGTTCATTGTGCGGGACTTTCTTGTGTGGTTGAAAGCAAAGATTTTACAGAAAAAGCAGTTGATATTACTCCTATTGCTAAACTTCGCAATCAACTTTTACGCCGTCCCGCAAGTACAGTTGGCTTAATTTTTAGTCGAACTGGGTTTACAAATGCGGCTGTCAACCTTTCATGCTTTGCGCTGCCACAAGCAATTCTTTTGTGGAATGGAGACGAAATCAGATATGCGCTAGAGCAGGAAAGAATCTGCGAATTATTAACTTTAAAATATTGCGGAGCGGTAGAATACGGAGTGTCTAATTACAACGTTATATTGCGAGGTGTCTAATGAAGGTTTACATTATCTGTGAAGGCGATTTTGATGCACAATTACTTAAAACTGTGCTGCCCAAAAATTTACTCGCTGATGTGGGAGTTGTTGTTGGTGGTAAGATATACAATATTAAGTCACTAGCTATGTCTTTAATTGTTAGTCGGCGAGTACCAGTTCTTATCGTATTTGATGTAGGTTCGCCAGTAAAGGAGTTAGTTGAAATGCGCCGCCAAGATATTGAGGAAGTAGTTTTATGGGTAGCCGGTAATACACCTGTTAAAATAGTTCCGGCTGCTCCTGAAATAGAAACGATCTTTTTTCAAGATGTTTCTTTGCTTTCGCGCTTCCTGGGATATACACCCCCTCAAAATCTGCTCGATCGCGCCGTTTTCCTACCCAGAGAAGTTTTAGAGGAATTAATCGCTCGATCGAACCAAATTCAAGATATATCCCAAATACTCGATCGATTGACTGATGCAGATATTGAGATTTTACGATCGACTCCAATTATGCAAGAAATTATTCAGTTTCTGCAATCCGTCCGCGAAACAGCAGAAGCTACTTTGATTTAAAAACTTTATCTTGCAATGCGATGATTTTGATCGATCGCACAATTATGCTGCGGCACTTCTCAGTAACATATTGAAGATTTTGTCAAACAGCCAAAATAGTGCTACCATCCCCGTATATCGATCGGCTCTGATGGAAACAGCCATCAGACGTAAGGGGGAAAGTTCGGTGCAAATCCGGCGCTGTCCCGCAACTGTAATGAGGTTCAGGTTTGTAGTAAGGACTTCAGTCCTTTACCTCCTAAGTCAGAATGCCCGCCGATTAGTTTTCCCGTTGTTTTCATCTGCGAGGTATGGATGATGGTTCGTTCGGTATTGTCAAAAGTAATCGACTGTTGCACTCCGTTTCCCGATCGACAATAACGCAATTTTAGGCAACAGAAACTCAAAGAAATGCGAATTGAAGATAGTGTTTGGCAGGGGAGTTTTGGCTACTGGCAAAACTTGTTTATTCACCAGAATATTTTGTCGATCGGATATACTGCTTGGAATGGTTTTTTGAATTTAGGCAGAGGCATTGTTATTTGCAAAATAAATACTCCGATTGACTGCTCTATTAACTGGAGTCGGGATAGCATACAGTACGATTTAGAATTTATTTCCCAATTAGACGCAAAGGCTTATTTACAGCAATTCAAACTAGAAGAAACAACTGTTTCAAACCTGCTCCCGATCGTTGCTACCTACGAACCCGATCGAGCAATCGTGTTTTTGTCGATTGGCAACGGTCAGATTGATATCAATTTGTTGCAAAACTTGGCAATTTCCCCAGTCCTGTGTTACGAACAAGTATGCCAGCGCTGGGAAGAATTTCAACCCTCACCGAAATCCTAAAACTTACCTAATTCTCCCACATAATTCTCCCACTTAATTCTCCCATGTCGAATTCAAAATCAATCTCTGTTTCCAAAGTAACCCGCTACCAAAATGCAGCCCTGAATTACTATTTAGGGCTGACAGAATCCCCCTACCTGCACTACGGTTATTGGGAATCTTTACCCGTTCCCGCAGCCGAACTAAACATCGGAAGATTGCGCGGAGCTCAGGAAGCATATACAGTCAAACTGTTAGATTTTATTCCCAAAAATATCAAAACCGTGCTGGATGTTGGGTGCGGGATTGGCGGCAATGCGGCTTATTTGCTCGATCGAGGTTTTACAGTAGAAGGACTAGCACCCGATCCGTTCCAAAAAGAGCGATTTCTACAGTATACGAGCGATCGGGCAATCTTCCACCTCACGAAATTTGAAAACTTCAAAGCAACTCACGATTACGATCTAATTCTTTTGAGCGAAAGCAGTCAATATATGGCTGCTGCTGATATCGCTGCTGGTGCGGCGGGCATCCTCAATCCCGGCGGCTATTTGTTGATTGCAGATATGATGCGATCGGATGCTAATTATACAGAGGGAATGTTTTCTAATTGTCATGTTGTTGCAGAACTTCGCGCTGCTTTGGTGCAAGCTGGATTCACTTTAGTAAAAACAGAGGATATTTCCGCTCATATTTTACCGACGATCGACCTGTATGTCGATGCTTTTCGCAGGTATGGATTGAACACGATGATTTATGTTGGAGATTTAATTGCGATCGCAGTTTCGCCGATTCACAAATTTTTGCGCTGGATATTTCGGCGCTGGTTCAAGAAATTGGTAGTTGAAGGATTAGAAGCGAGCCAGCTTTTTGAACAGCATCTCTGTTATGAAATAGAACTTTGGCAGTTGAGAGTCGATCGTTGATAGTTGTAGTGCGAGCGTCGGGAACTCGCGATCGATTGACAGTTGAGAGTTGATAGTTGATAGTTGATAGTTATAGTGCGAGCGTCCCCGCTCGCGATCGATTATCAATTGTCAATTATCGATTATTAATTGTCAATTATCGATTATCAATTATCAATTGTCAATTCTTTACTGTGTCAATTAGATTTCTTTCCCCCCTAACCCCTCTTAAAAAAAGGGGGACTGGAAGCGTTCTTAAAGCCCCCAAATAGACTTATAGCGGTTCTCAAAAAAGTGAGGTATGCCTGCGGAGGTCTATGTCCTATGCCCTATGCCCTATGCCCAGTCATACCTCATCTTTCTGAGAAATGCTATACATGGCACTTCTTGGTAAAATATTGATAAGCCTTGAGGTAGGAAGCTCGATCTCGATCGTTTTGAACTCCAGGCGTCTGAGTGTTGTACTCGTCCAGCCACAGCAAAACTCCTAGCAGCAGTATCAATTCAAATAAGAAGTAACTGAAATGGGGGACAATCGCTATGAAATCTACGAAATTGATGGATCTTTTTTTGCCTTACATCCGCTGGGAACTTCCTGGATGGGGCAAATTATTTCAGGTGTTAGGCGGGTATCAAAATGAGTTGTGGAAAGATGCTCCTAAGCGCACTATTCGCGGCAAGTTTCACCAATATTTGATGACTCTCGATATGTCCAGTTGGCACGAACGAATGACGTATTTTCTAGGTCGTTATCACGAGTTAGAGATGCAGTTATTTGCGATGGAAGCGATCGAACCTGGAGATACTTTTATCGATATCGGTGCTAATTTAGGAATGATTACTCTGATCGCTGCGCGGTGCGTAACTACTACAGGAAGCGTACATTCTTTTGAACCAAATCCTATGGTTTTTCAGCGATTGCAAAAGAATATAACAGACAATGAATTGCCGCAAGTTACCCTGCACAATTGCGGACTTGCCGACAAACAAACCACACTGACATTAACAGTAGTTAATCAAGAGTTAGGGATGGGAACTTTCACGGAGATTCCCGAACAAGATCGATCGCTCATTTCCAGCCAGTATCAATTACCCGTATATCGCGGAGATGATATTTTGCCCGAAGAATTGCCCGGAACAACTTTTATCAAAATAGATGTCGAAGGGTTTGAACCTTTGGTAATTCGAGGACTCGATCGCACCATTCAACGCTGGCACCCAGTTTTTCTGACAGAAGTAGTTGCGCAACATTTAGAAAGAGGCGGTTCTAGTGTGGAAGAATTGCGCGCATTAATGGAAGGCTACGGCTATCAATCTTTTAATATCTTTACGAAAAGATCGGGGTTGAAACAGCAACTGCAATTAACTAAAATCGCCAACAACCAGATGACAGAAAATGTGCTGTGGCTGCATCCTGAAAATAATCTTGCTTCCCGTTTTGCCAAGTATTTTTAAATAGTTGATAGTTGGGAATTGGGAATTGGGAATTGGGCATTGGGAATTGGGAATTGGGCATTGGGCATTGGGCATTGGGCATTGGGCATTGGGAATTGGGCATTGGGCATTGATAATTTTCCTCCTCTAGTCCGTCTGGTAAGTCTTCCTTCTTCCCTCTTCCTTCTTCCTTCTTCCCTCTTCCTTCTTCCTTATTACTTCTTCCCTCTTCCTTCTTCCTTCTTCCTTCTTCCTTCTTCCTTCTTCCTTCATTTGACAGTCGATCGCGAGATTTTGTAATAATTATTTATGTCACAAGCGATTCTAGAATTCGATCGCGCTTCTTACTGCTACCCTTGCAATTCACGATCGGCAATTCAAAACTTAATCCTCAAAGTACCTGCGGGCAAACGCTGCGGGTTGATCGGTCAAAATGGTTGTGGCAAAACCACTTTATTTCTGCTAGCAAATGGCTTGTACCAACCGCAGCAGGGAAAACTATATTGGCAAGGGGAACCTTTCCGCTACGATCGCAAATCTTTAACGCAATTGCGCCAGCAAATCGGACTCGTTTTTCAAAATCCCGAACATCAATTAGTCGCCGCTACGGTAGAAGAAGATATCTCTTACGGATTGTACAATTTAGGATTGACAGAATCTGAAATAGCGCGGCGGGTGCAGGAAGCGATCGATCGATTCGATTTAACAGAATTAGCCCACCAACCAGTTCACAATCTCAGTTTGGGGCAAAAAAAACGGGTGTCGATCGCTGATATTATGGTATTAGAACCCAAGCTTTTGCTGTTAGATGAGCCTACCGCTTATCTCGACCAGCGCCACACGCAACAACTAATTTCTTTATTGCAACAAATTCACGCGATCGGCACAACTATTTTACTAGCAAGTCACGATCTAGATTTCATCTACCGCTGGGCAGATTGGGTGTTTGTCATGGATCGGGGACAACTAATTTTAGAAGGAACACCGGAAACTGTTTTTAGTCAGCGGGAGGTGTTGGAACAATTGCAACTTGGCGTACCGCTGGCGATCGAATTGATGGAGAAAATAAGAGCAATTTTACAGGTAGAGGATCGATCGAATATAAAGAATTTCGAGCATTGGCAGCAACAAATTTTAGAAGCGCGACGGCTGCTTTAAATGTTTAGCAGCCTGATGCCAAGCTTGCCCGTTGCTGGAAGCATCAGAGTAGAGTGAGAAACGAACGAAACGGCGACGCAGCAGGCGATTTGCAGTGCGTTGTCGTGTATTTGTTGAGGGCTTATGGAGTTTCTCCTTCGATTCAGCCAGCAGCGTTGAAGCCATAACCAATCAAATCATCAATCGTAAGTTCAAGAACCTGTTTATCGTCCAAGTGCGTAGCAACCAAAGCTAGACGGTGTAACTCTTGTTCAATCTCGAAAATACGATTGCAAAGCTGTTGGATTTCTTGTTTCTCCTCACTCGAAATATCATCTTGCGAGAAAAGAACGTAGCCTTTTCTACTACTATGACCGTAATCGTATCGAGAACTACGAACCATGTAGGAACGAACTTTTTTCGCATCCTGCATGAACTCATTTAGCACTTGATTCCGCTTCTCAAGCCGCGATCGGAGTTGCTGTTGGCGTTGGGCAACAGCTTGCTTGATTTCTTTTCCTGTTTTGCGAAAAGTAATTTGGATTTGCATTGTTATTGCCCCGCCTGAAAAATCTGTTCTGCTGTTAAGTTTAAATCGGGAAAAGCGAGCGATCGCACCACATCATCACCTCTAAATTGATTCACCACATACTCGCCGTCAACTAATTGGTTTACAGAAATAGTGGGTTGCTTAGGATTGCCAATATATCTTCTGCCACCTAACCCTAAATAATCGACAATCCAGTATTCAGCAACTCCCAGCTTTTCATATTCTCCTAACTTCATCAAGTAGTCATCTTGCCAATTGGTACTGACAACTTCGATGACTAAACGGATAGTTTCACCTTTGGTAATAGTCGATCGCTTTTTCCACATCGGTTCCGTTTCGATTCTGGACTTGTCTAATACCATCACATCGGGACTGTAGCCAGACTTATCAGAATCAATAGCCTTAATAATTCCTTGGCGTGGAATGAAATAGGGCAAAGCCAAACGTTCAATCTGAACGCCTACTTTGAGGGCGAGGAAGCCCCCTACTTGTTCGTGCGTTCCAGTTGCTTGCATTTCGATAACGGCTCCATCATGTAATTCAAAGCGACCTTGACCCTCTGGATACCAGTCCAGAAACTCGTCTAGAGTCATTTGTTTAGACTTGGCAGGTTGTTCTTGAATGAGCATATTAATTCTCCGTTCTGGTGTAACATGAGGTACATGGTAATTGGTAATTGGTAATCGGTAATCGGTAATTGCTAATTATCAACTATCAACTCTCAATCGATCGCGAGCGAGGACGCTCGCACTACAAATATCAACTCTCAACTATCAACTATCAACTAACTGATGACCGATCGCTGGGTAAAACACATCGCAATCCCTTTTTCGTAATAAGCGGCCTCGTTAATAAAAATCGGATATACGGTCGATTTTCCTTGATATAAGACCGACTCCCCATCGAAGGTCAAAAACATCGGATCGCCGGGATTGAGAGGTTCGTAGTCTCTAAATTGTAGCTGCGGATGGATTGCTGCCTCAATTTCTCGCTTTTCATTTCTGGGATAGTCGATCGCCCCGATACTTTGATAAATTGTCAGGGGATTTTTGGCTGGCGAAATTGTTCCTAAATTGGCTGCTTCTACTGCATCTAAAATTGCACTGACAACCTTCTCAGTTTGACAAAATAAAGACGCATCCAATACTCCTTGGGCAACGGGACCGACTTCGACAGTAAAGCCGAATTCCGAGAGCGATCGCAATACCGGACTATCTCGATTTTGGGTAGTTGGACTCAATACTTTGAGGTCGGGATAAAGTGATGTTAAATGAGCCGCTAATTGCAAGTTATATGGACTATCACTGGCACAAATAACTGTTAATCCCATGTTGGATGTGGTGCTGTGCAGGTCGATAATTAAATCGGATTTTTCACTATTTTCATCATAAAAAATGCAAGCAATTTCTTTGGCTCGCTTTGCTTCATAACTGAAGAGATGGGGATTTGCTAAATCTTGTGATAAAAAACACCGATTGAGGTCAGTATCGACGTATCTTCTGCCGATCGCGCAAGCTTCGGGATTGCCT
>JBOFTL010000943.1:0-6659 GCA_051652045.1 Microcoleus sp.
ACTTTCTGATAAAATCCTACTGCTGCATCAGACGAATTAACCGTAATTTCATCAAAATCACTGCTGCATCGATTGAATAATTCTCTACCGATTCCTTGTCCAGAAAATTCTTTGCGAACGAACAACAATGACAGGTGATTCCTCTTCCGAAATGCAATAAAACCAACAACAATTCCATTCCAGATCGCAACTAGCGTTTTCTCGTTACTCGATATTCTGGCTCTTAATTCTTCTGGGTTAGAAATCTGTTTCCATTCATCAATGCTTTCTGGATTTTCACCTGCGAGTTCCCATAAATCCGCAGCAGCCCACAGACAAGCACTGATTTGCTGCTCGTCTCCAATCTTCGGCAATCTATAGGTAATTGCGTTGATTATTGCGGTGCGATCGCGGTATTTTAAAACATCAGTGTTAATTTCAGGTTGAAAAGGCGTGCCCTGATGAAAGCGAAGAATCCAACCGCAGTTTGTGCGCGACCAAATAGAGCTTCTGCGCGCGTATTCGACAACACCGTCATAGGTAGCCACACTATTGTAAGTGACTTGGGCAGTGTTTTCATCGAGTAAGCGAGCGTGAAATTCCGGCAGTGGAAAGACAGCATTTATTGTTTTGCGCGAGTGCGCGATCGTGTTTTGTCTTTGGTAAATACGTCCGGATCTTCCAAACTCAAAAAAGTCACCGGCAATCAGTTCGTTCATCCGCTGTTTGTCATAGCGAGTCTCTTCGCACCATAACTCTTCCTCTAGGCGTTCGAGGGTTTCTCTGTCTTCAATGCTGATTTCCATAACGATCGCATCCTCTTTGTTTGATACATTTTCATGATTTTGAAGTAATTAGGAATCAGCTTGTCTTTGATAAGCAAAATAACGATTTAAATCTTTGCTAGTTACCATATATATTGCAATAATAGCACTGAGAACTGCTAAGATGGAACTACCAACAATCAGGAAATTGGAAAGCTTATAACCCAGTGCAATTACCAATGCTGCGAGCAAGACAACCAGCAAACTGCAAATGCTTATCAACAGCCATTTTGCCCATTTTCGCCCCTGCATTACAAAGTACATCACGATAATTGTTAGTAGGATACGACCGATCGCCCACTTGTCCCGTGCCACAATCACTAATACAGCATCGAGGATGCACAGCAGCACAAACATCGCGAGCAAGTTATTGCGAGCTTTTAAAGCGGAGCGATCGAGTTGAGTCATGGGTTTTGCGATTGAGGTGGGACAAGGACTGAAGTCATTACTACAAACCTTTTTGATGCTAATCGATCGAAATCGATCTCATTGATTGATTAAGAATAGCGTAAATTGTCGATTAACTGTTATTTAAAAAACTTTTGATAGGTTACTCCATCGAGATTCTCTTCATAATAATGCGGCATGGTATAGGCAAATTTATAACCCACAGCTTCGTAAAAGCTGCGCCCTTTAACATTAGAAACTGGCGTATCGACATAAATGCCTCGTGTCTTTTTTTCTCGTGCAAAGACTTCGGCTCTATCTACCAATGCTGAAGCTATACCTTGTCGTTGATAAGTTGGCTCTACTGCCAATCCCTGAATCTGAGCGAGTCGATTCCAAACATGAAACTGTACGTAAATAAATCCGATCGCCGTGTCGCCGTGCAGGGCGATATATACACCATAAAGTTCGGGATTCTGAGATAAAACATCGGCATTTTGTTCGGCAGCAGAAATGTATTGTTCTGCCCAGCCTATAGGTTCCAGAATTTTGCGAATTGCCGATCGATACTGGTTTGAGTAATCAACAATTGAAAATCTACTTTTCATATTTCTTATTCACCACCCGTGATGCTAAGTAGAAGGAAGAAGGTATTAGGTGGGAGGTTTTAGGTAATAGGTGACAGGAACTCTCATCTACTACCTCAAACCTCAAACCTCAAACCTATTCAAACTCAACCAACATCCTCAAACAAACGATCGCCCCGATGGAGTTTGTAAGCCATTTGATAGGTTTGTTCTTGCGATCGCATTGTCGGGGTATGAGCCGCCAAATACCGCGATGCAGCAACCAAAACGTTAATTCCGGCAGGAGTGTTACCCAAATGCGCATATTGACGAAAAGCTGCTTCAATCTCCTGAATTACGTGAAATTGACGGTCTTCGCGCAACAATAATTTGCCTAACATTGCCAGGAGTAATTCTGGTTTGCCACCACTATAGAGGTAACATCCCACTAATTCTCCAACTCGATCTACTTGCTGCTGTCGGTCCAACAACTCCGGCAATTCATGTAACAACTCTGCTGGATTTTCTACCGTTCGATCGGGTTTGGGAAGACGAGCCGCAGGGACGTTAAGGAAGCGATCGAGATAGATACTCATTGCTGCATCAAACACGCCTCGCATCAACTCTGGCGACGCAACTCGTTTCATACCTTGATGAACTGCGTTAGCAAAGGTGAAGGTATGGTGAGCGCTGTCCCAATCATTAAAATCATTGTTTGTACTGAATTGGGCGATCCGTAAGGCGGCGGCATAAGTTACCATTTCAGCCAGTTCAACTTCAGAACAACCTTGTCGCAGGGCTGCGAGTAACGCATCCGCGATCGCCCGAGGATTGTCACCCAGCAATATGGAGATGAGCGAGTCGCGTGAAGCGTAGCTATCCCGTAGGGAATCGCCCCAATGTTTCTGCTGATTTTTCCCTTCTGCTAAAGCGGTGGGAAGTGACTCAAAAGCCTGTTGCAAAATGGCGACGAGATCGACGGGCGATCGCCAAGATCGAGATTCTTCCATGCGCTGCGCTTTCGTGTAGCCAGCCACCAAACTGGTTAAAACAAGTTCTGCATTCTGCCAATCCGTAGCGTCTAAGGCTTCTAGCGCTTTGTTGGTAAAGTCCAGCGGATGTCCGACATCGATATAGCGATGTTCCGTTACGACAGTAAACAGCATCTGAGCCAGTTGGGTTTGAGATGCTCCCGCACGGATTGCGGAAGCTAAACATCGCTCTGCGCCTTCTGCATCTCTGACTTCCACAAACTCGCGAAACCAATTTTGTAACATGGGAATCTTTGCGGGATTGCGATCGTCGGGTAAAGGTTTGACGGGGAACCGGGGCGGCTGATTGCTGACATCCCTGGCGACGGCGGCTAAACCGTGATAGATCGCGCGCGGTTTGTCTGCCGCATCCAGGTAGGGTAATAGGTTGATCGTGCAAGTGTGGATTGTCAAACCCGTACCCCAACCGCTTTGTCGGTAACGCACCCCAAAGTCTAATCCCATCCGAAAGGCTTCGGTGGTATGGTTTTCTCGATCGAGCAGGGCAATGACGGATTTGCCGATGACTAAAGAAATTCCCTGTTCTAAACCATCTTGAAGGCGCTGGCGGTGATGGGCGATCGGATCGGCGCGAGCAGTCAGATCCACCCACACCTCTCGATCGCGGATTTCGACGGGAAATGCAGGCAGATCGTCCGCCCAGGAATCAAACGTTCCGCCGCTCATCAAATCAAAGCGAGCGTAATGCCAATCGCAAGTAAGAATGCAATCTTTTACTGTTCCCCGATGCAGGGGAAACCCCATGTGAGGACAGCGGTTATCGACGGCATAAATTTTGTCATTTTCGTAAATTAGTAAGAGGGTGTGTTTGGCGATCGCCACCACCAATCGACCTGCTTGACGTACATCCTCTAAACTAGCAGCTCGCACGTAACTGTCTGTTTTGGTAAGCATTTGCGCCTCCCTTAATGGTTGCAACAGTGTCCGATCTCGATCTTTTAATTATACTCGTTCTCATTTCTGGCAAACTCGATTTACTGTAATTTCATTTTCCGGTAACTGATTTGCAAAATACTCGATCGCGCTATTCAAGCTATTGCGGGTTTAAAGGTACAAAATCGAAACCTGCCGCAGCTTGAGGGGCGGGTGCAATTTGTAACAAAACTACATTACTGTTGCGATCGCCCGTAGACAAAAATTTAATTTCCCCGCTAGCACCGCTCACTTTAAAATTAGTATCAGTCAAAGTTTGAGCCAAAGTTACCCGCCCTTGCTGCCCGCTTTTCGGAGTAATTTGTCCGCTAGATTTTCCCATCCGCAATACCTGCACCGCATCGTAACTCATCGCAGCCCGCCAGTTGGCATCAATCCCCCACAAACTTCTCGCCGCTGCTACGAAATTTTGATTTTTGCTAGCTGCGAAATGCCAAGGTACTGCTATTACTGCTCCTTTTAAACTCGCTCCACCTTCTTTTAATAAATCTGTATTGTACATCGCATCGCCGCCAATTACAGGCAAGCGGTTTCGATCGAGCCGAGCAATTTCTACAACGGATTTTAATGTATCTGAATCCGGCAGCAATACCAATACATCTGCTGCAATCTCTGTCATTTTTGCCGCAGCATTTGGTTGGGATAAATCTACTTCCGCAACTACTTGACCGCCTTCTAAAACTAAGGTAGTGGAAAATGTAGTTTGCAGCGACTTGCTGTAGGAACTTTGGGAATTATAAAAAACAGCAGTCGTGCTTTTTTTTAGATCGTTTAATATATAACGAGCCAAAGCCGTACCACTGAGTTGATCGCTGGGTGCAGTGCGAAAAATGTAGTTAATTCTGTCCGATCGCTTGGGAAGTTTAGCTAATTCCGTGCTGGTGCTAGTTGGCGCGATCGCCACCATTTGATTTTGGCTGTAAATCGGAGCAACAGCTAAAGATGTTTTGCTGCTACCGTGACCGATAACTGCTAAAATAGTGATATCTTTTACGAAATTTTGAGCGATCGCTTTGGCTCGATTTTCATCGTTGCCGTCATCGGCAATTACTACTTTTAAAGGCACTCCCGCTTTAATGGCTTCATCTTGAGCTTGAGCGATGCCGCGCAAGATTTCCACCGCCGTGCTGAAACTGTTGCTGATGGGGACAACTGCCGCAATTTTAATTGTTTCGGCACTGTTGAGGCGAGCGTTATTCAGGTAAATTAAAGTTTCTGGATCGGTGCGATCGACCTGGAAAGCTGCTTCTAATTTGCTGACAGCGGTGGTAAAATCTCCGGTGGCAAAAGCTGCTATTCCTGCTTGTTTTTCGGGATTGTTGCTGGCGGGAAACAACGATCGATCGCCCGCACTGATATAATTGCTAACATCAATATTTTCGGGAGATGTTGTTGGTGGAGCTGACTCTCGATCGACCTCGGAATACAGATAAGCTTCAACCAAATTAATAGCATACTTCAGACCACTTTTCAACTCTTTTTTAAAGACAACAGCGCTGGCACCTAGAGCAATCAGAGCGATCGCACATCCGCCAACAATCCAGATTTTTTTGCTGCTTCTCGGAGCGGGTTTTTGCACCTCAGTGCTAGGTATCACATGAGTTCCCGGCTCTTGCAAAGACGCCAGCATTTCTTTAGCAGTTTTAAAGCGGCTGCGCGGGTGAAACCTTATAGCTTTATCCAAAACAGCCCCAAATCTGACACTGACTTTTCCAGCGCGATCGCGCCAGACAATTTCTCTAGTTTGCGCGTCAGTTTCTAATTCATGCGGCCAAATTCCCGTCAGCAAATAAATTGCAGTTAATCCCAAACTGTACAAATCGCTAGCATATTCCGGCCGCCCTGCAGCTTGTTCCGGTGCCATAAATTGCGGCGTTCCCATTGAAGCAGTAACATCGCTTCCAAAAGTATTTACCTCGCGATCGAAGGTTTCTTTAACTACTCCAAAATCTATCAGTACCGGTTGACTGTCTGACTTGCGGAAAATAATATTTTGCGGTTTAATATCTCGGTGAATAATCTGTTTTTCGTGGATGTAATCTAAAACTGACAGCAGGCTAGTGAGAATTTTTTTTACCTCATGTTCGCTCATTTTGCCGCTAGCTTTTACTCGATCGCTCAGCGTTTCTCCGTCGATCCATTCTTGCGCGAGAAAAAACAAACCATCTTCCTCAAAGTGACCGTAAAGTTCGGGAATTTGAGAATGTCCTTCGCCCAATTTTTCCAAAACAGCAGCTTCTTGAGCAAAACGATCGCGCACGCTTTGGTCAATTTTCGGATTTTCGGTATTGGGTTTGAGCTGTTTAATTACGCAGCAACGGCGAGAAGGCATTTGCATATCTTCTACCAACAATGTCAAGCCAAAACCTCCTTCACCGAGTTTTTTAATTACCCGATAGCGGTTGTTTAACACTCGATCGAGCGACTGTTGCTGTTCGGCAGCCAGCAGGATTTCGCCGTTGATTTCTACCTTTCCCTCTAATGCAAGAATTCCGTATTTACCGCTGCCATTTGGTTCTGCATGAATTAACTTAGATTGAGTGTCGGTGTCTTTTAACTTTTTCCTGATTTCGATAATGCGATCGACCACTATTTTATATTCGCCACCTTCTGGCGGCCGCTTGTACATAGCATTAAAAATCGCTGCCGGTTCGATATATTTACCGTAGTGCTTGCTCAACATTAGCAACACGACATATTCTTCTTTGCTCAAGTCTACGGACTCTGAACCTAGCTTAACTGTGCGCGTTTTAGTGTTGATACTCAAGTTATCCATAGGACAAAAATACAGGTCAATTGACACTCTCAGCGCTCTTCGCGACTGAGATTCTTAAGACATTGCGGTCTTAATATCCCTATTGCTAGGGTTCCCAAACTCAACACGTTTGCTCGTAGAGCGTGCTGATACGCCAGTTGCT
>JBOFTL010000944.1:0-7425 GCA_051652045.1 Microcoleus sp.
GAATTAATATCGAGGTGCAAATTATTTAAACCAATAGTTTGCAGGATATCGGTGGCGATCGCAATTACCTCCACATCCGCCCGAGGATCGCCACTTCCTAAGACTTCCACTCCTATTTGATTGAACTGTCGCTGTCTGCCTTCTTGAGTGCGTTCGTAGCGAAACATCGGCCCCATATACCACAGGCGCTGCACGTCACCTTTTGCGTACAAACTATTTTGAATAAAAGCCCGCACTACTCCGGCGGTGCCTTCCGGACGTAGAGTAGTCGATCGATCGCCCTTATCTTTAAAAGTGTACATTTCCTTGCCCACAACATCGGTAGCTTCTCCAATGCCGCGTTCAAATAAAGATGTTTGTTCAAATATCGGGGTGCGAATTTCCCGATAAGCAGCTTTTTGCAAAATAGTTTTAGCGACTGCTTCTACATTCTGCCAATATCGAATTTCATCGGGCAAAATATCCCGAGTTCCCGGTAAAGTTTGAATCGTACCCATTGTTTTAGTTTTTAGTTAGTAGTCAAAAGTAATCAGTCATCAGGCCTCAGTTAGTTGTTATTTGTTGTTATTAATAACTAATAACTCATCACTCAAAACTAATGACCGATCGCTAATATAGCAACCTTCTCGGCATTTAAGACACGGTTAATGACTCTCGGATATCGGGCGATCCGATCGGATCGATCGAACTAAACTCTTACTGGGTAAGGAATTACCATTACCCATTACCTATTCTCTCCGCAACGCGAAAGCCCATTACCAAAAATGCAGTTTTTCACCGCAAGTACGGAACAGCCATTAAGATACTTCTTTATCGATCGGTCCCGGTAGGGGACAGCAGTTAATATTATCCAAACATACCTTACCCCACTGCAAAGCCCAACGCACCAGCGCGACTCGATTGTCCGCCCCCGTTTTAGTCAAAATATTGCTAATGTGGTTGTCAACTGTACGCTTGCTAATGTCTAACTTTTCGGCTATTTTCTCATTCGTCAATCCCGACGCTACCAACTCAACCACCTGCAATTCTCTGTCCGACAGGGTGACAGGGGTCTGAGAGACGCTCCCACTCATAAACTTTTCCTATGTCTGCATATTTACCTAGCTACAATTCTAAGGGATGAAGGATAAAGGATGAATAGAAAATTATATGTTTTTGTGTTAACTATTCTTATCATCTGCGCTTTGAGCCTGCCACCACAATAACAGGTCTGCTGCGTGAGGGACATCGCTGACAGCCAAAGATACAATACTTCGTAACAGTTTCGGGAGACTAAAACTCGATCGTCCCTTCACGCATCCCGTATCCGGGCCCGGAAACCCCCGCAAACTATTATAAGTACAACTACTCAGGCGCTAGCATCGCTTTTGAGTATGCTAAAAATTTTGCCAGCTCTACAATTTAAAATCAATTTAACTTTCAAATCTAAAGTTTATCTAAAAGATCGAATCAATTTAGCTTTCAAATCTAAAATTTATCTAAAAGATCGAATCAATTTAGCTTTCAAATCTAAAATTTATCTAACTCTAAAATCTAAAATCTAAAATCTAAAATCGATTATGTCTTATCCTCGCGTTCTTTGTGTCGGTGAAATTTTATTTGATTGTTTGGCAGACCAACCCGGAGCTGCTTTAGCAGAGGTAGAATCTTGGACGGCTTATCCTGGCGGTGCTCCGGCAAATGTTGCTTGTGCTTTGGCGAAATTGGGAACGCCGACGGCATTTATCGGTGCTGTAGGTGCTGATGATTTGGGGAATTCCCTGGTAAAAGTATTGCAAGAAGTTGGTGCAGACGCGACTGGAGTGCAGCGGCATTCAAGCGCACCGACGCGGCAAGTTTATGTACTGCGAAATGCAGCGGGCGATCGCTCTTTTGCAGGTTTTGGCGAACTCAATACTGTATCTAATACTGTGGAGTTTGCCGATACTCGCCTCAGCCCCGCACAACTACCGGAGGTACTGTTTGAAAATGCCGAATTTCTGGTTGTGGGAACTTTAGAATTAGCTTATCCTGACAGCCGAGAGGCGATCGCACGCTCGATCGAATTGGCAGAAAAATACGACATGAAAATTGTAATAGATGTTAATTGGCGGCCCGTGTTTTGGCCGAATCCAGATGAGGCAAAACCGCGCATTCAAGAGTTGTTAAAAAAAGTGGATTTTCTCAAGGTATCTGAAGAAGAAGCTGAGTGGTTGTTTGGCACTACTGATGCTGGTGCTATTACTTACCATCTCGATGTTGCAGAAGGCGTTTTGGTAACTGCTGGTGCAAAAGGTTGCTCTTATTGTATCTCGGAAAATGAAGGAAAAATCCCGGCTTTTAAAGTAGATGTTGAGGATACGACTGGTGCGGGTGACGGTTTTGTGGCTGGCTTTGTCCGGCAGTTGTGCGATCGGGGAATTAAGAGTTTAACAGATCCAGAAATCGTGAAACAAGTTGTGACTTATGCGAGTGCGGTGGGCGCGATGACGGCGATGAAACCGGGGGCCATAGCGTCTCAACCTACTGCTGCTGAAGTAGCAGCTTTTTTGTATTTGTATAAGAATCATTAACCGAACTTAAATTGCATCTGATGCTGCGATCGCTATCTTTTTGTAGTAATGATGGCAGTTTCTTTTGACAAATTGGCGCACGATTCGGACTGAAGTCCTTACTACAAACCTTTGGTGAGGACTTCAGTCCTGACTACAAACTTATGATTAAATATTTAAATGTTTGATAATCTGCTGGACGAGATCCTCTGGAGGCTGGGCGGCATCAAGAACAATTACATTTTGAGGTTCTTCGAGATTTGCAAATTGACTTGACAGTAAGTCGGCTTTCATGTAGTGATTTTGCCGCTGCTGCAAGCGCCGGGAAATTAACTCATAATTGCCCTTGAGATAAATCAGTTTAATTTCGGGTCGATCGCCAAATAGCAAGTTGCGATAACTAGCTTTCAAGGCAGAACAAGCGAGGATAACATTCTTTTTTGCCTGCAACCAATCCGCGATCGCCTGTTGCATTTTATACAGCCAAGGCATTCGATCGGCATCGTCTAAAGGAATGCCCTGGCTCATTTTTTCAATATTAGCGATCGGATGAAAATCGTCAGCATCTTTGAAGTCCCAATCCAAAGATTGGGCCAGCAACTTGCCTACTGTAGTTTTTCCCGCACCCGATACACCCATGACAATAACTATCATCTATTTCACCCTCAGAACAAAATATTATATCACATTTGGGAGCTATAAAACCACCTTTTTCAGTTAGTTTTTTCTGCTGGTAGTTGTGCTAAGATACGGGCCAGCAAACAACGAGCTTAACAATATGTCGTCTATCACACCTATGAAACGTTACGCAGCCGAGTGCATAGGCACTTTCTGGCTGGTTTTCGGCGGCTGCGGCAGTGCGGTGCTCGCGGCAGCTTTTACTACAGATGTTGTCAAAATATCAAGTTCGCCAGACACTCTATTTCCATTAGGTATTGGATTAGTGGGTGTTTCCCTAGCCTTTGGTTTGACAGTAATGACAATGGCCTACGCGATCGGTCACATTTCCGGCTGCCACCTCAATCCGGCAGTTTCCTTCGGTTTGTTTGCGGGCAAACGCTTCTCGTCGCGAGATCTTCTTCCGTACATTATTGCTCAACTTGTGGGTGCCGTTATCGCTTGTGTTGTCCTGTATCTAATTGCTAGTGGTAAAACTGGGTTTGAGATCGGCGCTTTTGCAGCTAACGGCTATGGTGAATACTCTCCGGGCAAGTATTCAATGGTGTCTGCTTTCCTGGCTGAGTTTGTCCTCACGTTCATCTTTTTAATCGTAATTATGGGTGCGACAGATGCCAGAGCTCCCAAAGGTTTTGCACCCGTGCCGATCGGTTTTTGCCTGACACTAATTCACTTAATCGGCATTCCGGTTACTAACTTGTCAGTAAACCCCGCACGCAGTACCGGGCCTGCTTTAATTCTGGCTGTATTTGGCGGCAAAGCATGGGCGATCGCCCAGTTGTGGCTGTTCTGGTTAGCACCAATTTTAGGGGCTGTAGCAGCCGGATATCTCTACTCCTCATTTTTTGAGGATAAACATGATTAGCAAAAATAGGGTGTTTGCTATTGTTCAAACATTGACGCTTTAAATAGCATTGCCCGCCTTGCTCCTGTAGGAAAGCGGGCAATTCCAGGATTTGATATCAAACTAAAATGTGCAGAACTAACACGCTTAAATCGCGTCGCACAATACTATACCTTTCCCGATCGCTAGCGCGGTACGGACCACGATCGCACTTCACCCAAAGTTACAGGAAGGCGATCGCTCACGTCTATTGTAAATCGGTAAACCTTCTTAGCTCTATGACTATTTTCTGGATCGAAAAACTTTAATATCACATCCCAACAATCGCTATTAATCCGACAAAACGGGCTTTTTTCTACTTCGATCGTATCGAGTTGCATTTCTCTGGAAATGGCTTCAGCAAAGCTCGAAGCAGCTTGAAAAGCGTTAGTAACGGAAAAGTTTAACGCCCGGTCTTTAGAAGTTTTTCCTAAATTTTGGAACTCAAAATAAACTTTATTGAGGAAGCTAGTAAGAGCTTTTCGCATTGCAATTTCATCGGCTTGCGGTGCTTGGGAAGCCACACTTTGCAAAGCAGCTTCGACTAAATTATTGATTTTCCAAGCGTACATTCCCCGCGTGTTGATAATCGTAATTACCGGAATTTCTTGCCCGGAAAATAGCTGCACTGTTTTATCGGCTGTTTTGGCAGGGATGCTGACTCGTTCTACATAATCTTCGCTGTCTTCCGGTTCAATTTGTCCCGCCAACATCATGATTAATATTTCGTAGACATCAGCAGCAAATTCTTGCCTGGGTTCTAAGGCATAAACGGGGGTAAGTTCACGATCGAGCGTCCAAATTAAGGCTTTCGCTTCGCTGGGATTTTGTGAGAGATAATCTACCATTTGACGGGCATCATAAGGATTGGCAGGAATCGTGGTGCCGTCAATTTCGACTGCTGGCATTAGTTGTTTGAAAGTGTCGCGTCTAGCCTCGCTGCCGAAGTCGTAGCCAATGGTTCCCAAAGCATAAACCAGCTTTGAGGGAAGGCTGGCGGTGATGCCGACAGCGGTAATAGATGGTTCGAGTGTGGCTGTGGCGGATGAAGCCCTAATAACTGGAACCTCTGTCGGTGCATGAACTTCTTGGCTCACCGTTAAAGCCGGTTGGAATAAACTGTTAATCGAACGTTCAGCAGCTTCTAAGTTGCTTTCAGCATCCTCGCTTTCCTTGCAGTCCGTGCTGGAGGGGGCAACGGCTCTCAGGGGTTCCCCTGTTAACAAGCGAAACGCACCCGAAAGATTCAGTTTTCCGTGCAAGCAGCGTTCCGGTTCTTCTACTTCTTCAGGATCGCAGGGAATGGCACTGTTTAAAATAGCAGCGCGGATGGCTTCTGCATTTGGCTTTTCACCCCGCTGTAGCTGCAAGCTCATTAACAAAGCAGAAACGCCGGTAATAATGGGAGCCGCGCAACTCGTGCCTTTTTTCCGCGCCGGCTCGTCTGTTCCCGGTTGCGCCCCCAAGATATTTTCCCCAAAAGTCATGATGCCTTGCTCCTGGTACTTGCCGCCCCAGTTGCTAAATTTAAACGGGAGACCGTCATCGCGCAGTGCGCCCACTGTCAGGACGTTTGACAAAACGGCGGGGACGCACCAGCACTCGCCTTTGTCGTTACCCCCCGGCGCGACAACTAAGATGCCGTTATCTTGACATTGTTTGACGGCGCGGGCGATGAGTTCGTGGGCGAGTCCCGTTTGGGTGGGGTGACAGGCGGCACAGTGGATGATGTTTGCGCCTTGTTCCATTGCCAAGTTGAAGGCGCGGGCGATGTTGAGGGGGGAGATAAATTCGCTGCCTTCGCCGTTGAGATCGATCGGAATGTTGATGCCGGTGCAGTGGGGGGCGATGCCTTCCACGGGGGAGCCTGGTTGTCCGAAAATGGTGCTGGCAATGTGGGTGGCGTGGAAGTCGCATTGAAGCCGGTTGAGGATGGGTTTGGGAATTGTTGCTTGCAGGGCTTCAATTTCTGCTTTTAAGGCTTCTTCTTCAGCGTCTGTTTCTTCTTCGGCTTTTTTGAGGTCTGCCTTTTCTTTTTCTAAGGCTTGGATTTTCCAAAATTGTGCTAAATAAGCCGGTTCAATGGGTTCGGGTTCTTCTTGCCAGTAGGGTCGAATTTGGGTGAGATTTGACCCTTGAAAACAGGCACGTTCCAGGTCGGCGGCACCGTCGAGGACGGCGATGGTGATGCGGGGGTCGCCTTGAGTCTGCGTCCAGAGTTCGACAAGGCCGGGGATGGTGATGAGGTCTGGCATGGTAGGGATAATTGAATGCTAGTTTTCTACGTTTAAAATAACTACGGCATTTGAGTTAAGCCAAATAGGAATTTAGATTAAATAAGTTAAATCAGGTAGTACAAATTCATTTTTTGAATTGTCCCTGCTACTAATTCATTTTCGGGCGAAGCCACGCACATTTCCTTCACGGGTTGTTCTCGGTAATAGGCGTGGACTCTACGAGCAGTATCATTCGCAATAAAATAATTGAGAAAATCGTTGAGGTTTTCTAAGTAGTAATACACTACTTTTTCTGCATTGGCTTTGGATAAACCTACACCAATTCGACTGGACGCAGGTAAAGGCTGTAAGGCTTGGGGTGATAAAACCTTATGGCATCCCGCTTTCTTGCGACTGGGCAACACGCTGGAGGAATGTGCCAGAAAGTACAAAGGTTTTTGTCAGAAGTACAAACCAAAAGAGAAAACCCCTAGCAAGTGCCACTGGGGCAGTCAGCTTCTCGCTGGGGTTCATCTTGAGAGTAAAGGTTCAACTACCAACCCCAAAAAGTCCAGTTCGCCACCACCCCCGTGCCAGGTATCGGAAAGCGAGATAGTGAGGCAGGTTGTGCGTCAATTCGTTGCCGCCAATAGAGCGCCAAAGGATGCAGAAACTGGGTTTTGACATTTTTACCAGGTGAGTGATGTGATACTTTGGAAGTGATTACTCCGCGTCGTCGCCCGCAAAAGGAGGGAGATAATAATAATCTGCTGTGAACCAAGAAAGCATTGCTGCGTCGTTCGTGGTTGTTGCGCCACAAGCAGTAGTTTCGCGTTGCACAGGAGCTGTTTGTTGGGGTCTGATATTTTTCTTCTTCATGATTCGTTTACCTCGTTCACTACTATTTGAAGGTGAGCCATTTGAAGGTGAGTCGCTTTCAGCATTCTCACCGAATTTATATTTTTTATATTAACACTAACTTTCACAAAGTCAAGTAGTTTTTTATTGAATTTTTCCTGCATATTTTAGCTGTTTTTGCAGCAAACATAGGGGGGTTAAAGCTCAATCCCACCCTCAGAAATGATGCCATAGATTGCTATAAAATGTGCGATATATG
>JBOFTL010000945.1:0-1875 GCA_051652045.1 Microcoleus sp.
AATTGGGCGTAGTTGATGCGCAAGATGATTCGGCACTCGACTACGTGCAGCGAATATTAGCCTACATGAATTGCTCTGTAACCACCGAGCAAATCGCCCCGGAAACCCAGCGGTCAATGCTTTCGGCATATTTACTGCACGGAAACCAGGTAGCGGAACCCACCAATGCTGCAACTGTCGCAGCAACAAATCCCATCCAGACTCCTGAAACTGCTGGCGGTGAACCAACGGCAAAACCGCAGCCGGAAGCAGCAACACCGCAGCCCCCACCAGCCCCAGAAACTTCCCAACCCAAACGGTCAAAACCTTCACCCCCAGAAAATTTAACTGCGATTCCTGAAGGTGTTCCAACACAAAGCGAATTGCAGGTTTTGGAAGTAAAAGCGCTGCACTTGTCAAGTCCCGTGGAAGTTTTGATGACTTTACCCGCGTCCCAACTGCTGCAAGAATTGCTCGGTAGGGTACTGCTAGAGGGTATCGGTCGCCTATTTTTCGAGCGGCAGTCGTTCCAAGGGCGGATTCTGTGGAGTCAGGACGGCGTTTTGAAATCGGTGGTTGAAGGTATCGAGCCCCTGCTGTTCCAAGACGTAATCGACGAGTTAAAGCGCCTGACTCAAATGCCTCCGGGTAGGGTGGAACAACCCAAACAGGTAGAAGTCGAACGAATTTACCGCAAAAGTCATTTGCTGCTGCGCTTGCGAGTAGTACCAGCCAACGGTGGCGAAGAAGCGACGCTTCAAGTGTTGCGGGGGGCAGCTTTGAGATTTTACCAAAAGCAGCAGTTGTCTAATTTGAGCCGGGATGCCCTGCGACTGGCAGAGGAATTGCAGCGAAAGGTGAATGAAATTCGCGATCGAACTCGCCTGATGCCTGTACCATTAGAACATTTACCAGCTTTGGGAGAAGTTGTGAAAAATGTGGAGGATCAAATAGAAGCTTTGATGTGCGATCGTAATTCGGGAGATTTGGGAAATTAGCAGTTAAAGTAGGGTGCGTGTTGCGTGCTATTGGCATCAATTTAAAGTAGGGTGCGCAGTGCGCACCTTACAAAACCTTGCCCTATCAAATATAGTTAACCTCGATCGCACTGGTTATGCAGTTGGTTGAAAGGAAGATTTTAAACAGTTTTCAACTATGCTCGAAAACATCTTTGTACTGCAATAAATCCAAACTAACAAATACCGGCAAACACTCGAAACACTGCTTGGCAATTTCCCAACGTTCCTCTCGCTGCAACATCGCGGTCAACTTCTGTTTGGCACTCAGCAAATAGCGGACATCATTCGCAGCATACCGCAGTTGATCCTCTGAAAGATTATCAAAGTTTCCCCAATCCGAACTTTGAGAAGTTTTATTTAATTCTACTTTTTCCAATTCGAGAATTAAGTCTTTGAGTCCGTGTTTGCCCGTGTAAGTTCTGGCAAGTTTGCTAGCTATTTTGGTGCAGAAAACAGGTGCAATGTCAATACTTAAATTGTAACGCATTGTTGCCATATCGAAGCGAGCAAAGTGAAATACTTTCTCAATATTTGCAGATTCCATTAAAGTTTTTAAATTCGGGGCCGCTGTTTGACCTTTAGCAATTTTTATCGCTGCGACTTTACCTTTCGGATCGCACAACTGCACCAAACACAGTCGATCGCGCCAGGGCAGCAAACCCATAGTTTCAGTATCGACAGCGATCGCCCCCGATGTCAAATAGTAAGCTAACAAAGCATCGGAAATATCTCGATCGCACACCTGAAAATCTGCAAATTCCATGAATTGGTAATTGGTAATTGGTAATTGGTAATTGGTAATTGGGCAGAGGGCATTGGGCAGAGGGCATTGAGAAAAAATTAGGGAAATCTTCCTTCTTCCTTCTTCCTTCTTCCT
>JBOFTL010000946.1:0-3132 GCA_051652045.1 Microcoleus sp.
GGCTGACTTTCACGTAGAAGGCGATTTTATTCTATTTTTTCAAGCTCGTTTACTTCTCGACTTGCTGTTTAAGGTCTAACTGCAAATGTCCAAAATTAAAATTTTAGTAGTTGATGATTCCGTAGTAGTGCGTCGGTTACTAACTAACGTACTAGAAGGCGATCCGGATTTGGAAGTTGTAGGCGTCGCCGCCAACGGTAAAATTGCTTTAGCAAAGATTTCTCAAGTTCATCCCGATGCGATCGTTCTAGATGTGGAAATGCCGGAAATGAATGGCTTGGAAACGCTGGCAGCAATTCGCCAACAAGATAAGAATATTCCAGTAATTATGTTTAGCGCGCTTACAGAATTGGGCGCTACAGCTACTCTGGAAGCTCTTTCCTTGGGGGCGACAGATTATGTAACTAAGCCTAGCAATATGAAGAGTAAAGAGGTGGCTCTTCAGCACGTTCGCGAGCAGTTAATTCCGAAAATTAAGGTATTTGGTCGGGGCATTTTTCAGAAAGAAGCAGAAGCAATTAAATTAGAAAAATCAGAAAAATTAGTCGCTCGGGCAGCCGAACTAAAATCGCATTTTGTTCCTAATAAAATAGCAGTAAATACCCCACCAAAAGTGCAAGTTGTGGCGGTGGGAGTTTCGACGGGAGGGCCGAATGCTTTGGAAGCAATTTTGCGAGAATTTCCGGCTGATTTCCGAGTGCCGATCGCGATCGTACAGCATATGCCGCCAGTTTTTACAAAGCGTTTGGCCGAGAGGCTGACGCAAAAATGCCAGATTCGGGTAGAGGAAGGTTTCACCGGAGGTATTTTAGAACCTGGAGTTGCTTGGATTGCGCCGGGAAATTATCATATGGTGTTGGAAAAAAACGGCTTCTCCGTGCAAATTCGCACTAATCAAGAAGCCCCGGAAAACTCTTGCCGCCCTGCGGTTGACGTGCTGTTTCGATCGGCTGCTAAGATTTACGGTGCGGGAGTTTTGGGTGTAGTTTTAACGGGAATGGGACAAGATGGATTGCGCGGTTGCGAGAGTATTCGGGAAGCAGGAGGGCGGATTGTAGTTCAAGATGAAGCCAGTAGCATAGTGTGGGGAATGCCGGGAATTGTCGCTAATTCTGGTTTGGCCGATCGAGTGGTATCATTGTCAGAAATGGCACGCGAAATTATCGATCGAATTAGTTGATAGTTGATAGTTGATAGTTGATAGTTGATAGTTGTAGTGCGAGCGTCCCCGCTCGCGATCGATCGATAGTTGACAGTTGCTCGATCGTTGTCCATTGTCCATTATTCATTGTCAATTGTCCAATGCCCAATGCCCAATTCCCAATTCCCAATGTCTCGACCAACATTATATATTGCCATTACCAATCACGGATTCGGACACGCTGTCCGCGTCGCCTCCGTCGCAGCAAAAATTCAAGAATTAAACCCGGAAATTTTACTAATTATCACCACAACCGCACCTCGTTGGCTGCTAGAATCCTACATTACAGGAGACTTCATCTACCGCACCCGCGCTTTTGATGTGGGAGTCGTGCAAGCTGACAGTTTGAATATGGATTTAGACTTAACGCTGGAAAAACTCCGGGAAATCAAGAAAAAGCAAAATTCACTAATTGCTAGCGAAGTCAATTTTATCAAACAAAATCGCGTTGATTTAATCCTAGCAGATATTCCTCCTTTAGCAGCGCTAATTGCCAAAGCTGCTGGGATTCCCTGTTGGATGATGAGCAATTTTGGGTGGGATTTTATCTATCGAGATTGGGGCGGCGAATTTAACGAGATAGCTGATTGGATTGGCGAATGTTTCAGCAAGTGCGATCGACTGTTTCGCCTGCCTTTACACGAACCGATGTCGGCTTTTCCTAATATTGAAGATGTGGGTTTAACTGGCGGTACTCCGCGTTACAGTGCCGATCGAATTCGGCAAGTATTCGGCATCGAAACACCGCCAGAAACTACAGCGTTACTGACATTCGGCGGCTTGGGTTTAGCTCAAATTCCCTATCACAACCTCAAACAATTTCCCGACTGGCAATTTATCACTTTCGATCGTGGAGGTCCCGATTTACCAAATCTGATTAAAGTTAAAGATGCGGAGGCTGCAAAAACTCTGCCAGTATTACTCCGCCCTGTCGATATCATGCCTGTATGCGGGTGCTTAATTTCCAAACCGGGATACAGCACTTTTGCTGAAGCTTTGCGGTTGGAAATACCTATGATTTCTGTCATGAGAGAAGGTTTTGCAGAAGCTGCGGTGTTGCTTGCGGGGCTGCAAAATTATGCAGAACATCAAATAGTAACTGAGGCTGAGTTTTTTGAGGGAAATTGGGAATTTTTGCGCCAACCGATGAATCCGCCGCGTTTGTCGGATAAGTTAGATAAAGGCGGTACAGAGTCGATCGCCCAAGCAATTTTAGATTTTCAATTTTAGGTGGAAATGATATAATACTAAATCATTGTTTAACACCCCGTTTATTGTCATTGCGAGCGAGAGCGAAGCAATCTCAAAGACTATGACTTCAGACGGAATATTTATAAAGGGGATGACTAACCTGGATTTGGTATAATTACTGTAGGGGTGGGTTCACCAACCATCTTTGATACAAATTTAAAATATCTAATACCTAATCCGGTTATAAAACCCCCTCCCTCTATTGTCATTGCGAGCGAGAGCGAAGCAATCTCAAAGACTCTGCCAGTGGCAGAAGATTTATCAAGGGGATGGCTAACCCGGATTTGGTATAAAAACCGGCCCCACCCACCAACAACAATCCAAACCCACTCTTATAACCAATCTCTCAAATCTCACAATCTCTCCCAATCTCAAATCCCAAATCCCCCAATCTAAAATCTCCCAATCTCAAATCCCAAATCCCCCAATCTAAAATCTAAAATCTAAAATCTAAAATCGAATGTCTTGTTACCAACAGATTCTCACAATTCAAACGACAGGAAAATCTCTATCCCCAATCACTCGTAAGGTAGAAGATGCGGTAGCAAATTCTGGCATTAAAACCGGACTTTGTACTTTATTTTTGCGCCACACTTCGGCTAGCTTGCTGATTCAAGAAAATGCTGACCCCGATGTACTTAGGGATTTGGCAAACTTTTTAGCGAAACTGGTTCCCGAGG